>CALRVN010000194.1:0-7781 GCA_943371625.1 Hyphomicrobium sp. CS1GBMeth3 | reverse complement strand
GCCGGGCGTCATGGAGCGCAACTACGCCGTCGAGGCGCGGCACAGCTTTACGCGCTATCTCGTCGGCAGCACGGGCATCAGCTACCTGACGCGCGACTTCGTCAACACGGACATCAACGAAGAGCAGTTCACCGCGGCAGTCGGCGCCGAATACTACATGAACCGCTGGTCGGTGCTGTTCGCGCGCTACCAGCACACGGACTTCCAGAGTTCGCAGCCCGACAGCAGCTATCAGATCGAGGAAGTGCAGGCCGGCGTGAGGTTGAGGAACTAGTTTTGATCTGACGCAAGCTGAGAGAAGCTCTGCACCCGGCGGTCGTTGCACGAGTGGATGGCCGCGCCTCAGGCGCGGGGCCCCTTGGGCCCGGAGCATGGCATGCTTTGCATGCCATGCTGAAGTGAAGTCCGCTGTGGCCTACACGAGTTTTCCGATGCCGGCCTTAAGGGCGGCGGCGAGATCGGGCCGCTCCAAGGCGTACGCGACGTTGGCGAGCAGGAAGCCGATCTTGGTGCCGGTGTCGTAGATGTTACCGTCGAAGCGGACGGCGTGGAACGGCTTACCGGCCTTGAGCATGGCGAGCATCGCATCGGTGAGCTGGATTTCGCCGCCGGCGCCGCGCTCCTGCGTCGCGAGGATGTCGAAGATCTCCGGCTGCAGAATATAGCGGCCAGTGATGTGCAGGTTCGACGGCGCGGTGCCCTGCTTCGGCTTCTCGACCATCTGGGTGATGCGCGAAGCTTTCGCGGCGCGGTCCTCGACGCCGACGATGCCGTACTGATGAGTTTCGCTGTCGGGCACCGGGGCGACGGCGATGTGGTTGCCGCCGTGCTCCTCGTAAGCCTCGATCATCTCGGCTAGGCACGGCTTGCCGTGGTGGAGCATGTCGGGGAGCAGCAGCGCGAAGGGCTCATCGCCGATGATGTCGCGTGCACACCAGACGGCATGCCCGAGGCCGAGGGGCGCCTGCTGACGCGTGAAGCTCGTTGCACCGGCCTGCGGAAGGTCCTTGGCCAGCTCGGCCAGCTCCTTCGTCTTGCCTCGCTCTGAAAGAGTCGATTCCAGCTCGGGCGCGCGGTCAAAGTGCTCCTCGATCGACGGCTTGTTGCGGCCGGTGACGAACACGAAGTGCTCGATGCCGGCAGCGCGGGCCTCGTCGACAACGTGCTGAATGACCGGCCGGTCGACGACCGTGAGCATTTCCTTCGGAATAGCCTTGGTCGCGGGCAGGAAGCGCGTGCCCAGTCCCGCAACGGGAAACACAGCTTTGCGGATGCGCGTTTTGGAGGCGGGCATGGGTAACTCCGAGCTTGGGATGGTTTTCTAGGTGAGAAAAGCGTTCTGGTGCGGGACTTGAGCGGTGCTTAGCGTGATTGGTGCGGAACTTGAATAATGGACGGACGAGAGGCTCCGTTCCTATTCAAGGCATAGTTAACGTCTTGCAGTGGTAAGGTGCAGGCCCAAATCGACGCAATGCAGAAGGCAGATTGATCCGATGACCATCCTCGTTACCGGCGGCGCCGGCTACATTGGAAGCCACATGGTTCTCGAACTCCTCGACAGCGGGGAGAGCGTGGTCGTGCTCGACAATCTGTCGACCGGGTTCCGCTGGGCGGTTCCGGCCAATGCCAGCCTCGTCGTGGGTGACGTCGGTGACCAGGAACAGGTGCGCAGCATCGTGCGCAAGCACGGCGTGAAATCGATCATTCACTTCGCGGGCTCGATCGTGGTGCCGGAGTCGGTGTTGGATCCGCTGGGCTACTATCACAACAACACCGTGAAGTCGCGCGCCCTCATGGAGGTCGCAGTGGAGATGGGGATCGAGAACTTCATCTTCTCATCGACAGCAGCCGTTTATGGCATGCCGAAGGAAATTCCGGTGCGCGAGGATGCCGCGCTGGCACCGATGTCGCCCTACGGCTCGTCGAAGCTCATGACCGAAATCATGCTCGCCGACACGGCGCGGGCGCATAATTTCCGTTACGTTGCGCTGCGTTACTTCAACGTCGCCGGCGCCGACCCTAAGGGGCGGTCGGGGCAGTCGACGCCGCACGCCACGCATCTCATCAAGGTCGCGTGCGAGACGGCGCTGGGTAAGCGCGCGTACATGGAGGTGTTCGGGACGGACTATCCGACGCCGGACGGAACCTGCATCCGCGACTATATCCACGTCACCGACCTCGTGCGGGCGCATATCGCGGCGCTACGGTATTTGCGCGCGGGCGGAGAGTCCGACGTGTTCAACTGCGGGTACTCGAAGGGTTTTTCGGTGCTCGAGGTCATCGAGGCGGTGAAGCGGACGTCCGGCGCGGACTTCGAGGTGCGGCTATCTGCCCCTCGCGCTGGAGACCCCGCAGCCATTGTCGCCGCGTCCGACAAGATCAGGGTGCGACTTGAATGGCGGCCCGAATTCGACAATTTGGAAACCATCACCGTGCAGGCTCTCGCCTGGGAAGCGCATTTGCAGCAGTTCAAGAACGCTAGCTAGCGCCGCGGCCATCAAGGCCGCACAAATTGCCCGGACATTGGCGTGGACCGAGGTCGTGCCGTCAGGCACGTCCGCGCGAGGCATTGAGGAGAACCAAGTGAACCTTGGCAGCATGACTTTGAGAAACTGCGCATCGCGATGGCGTGCGCTGGTTGCGGCGATGGCGACGCTTGTATCAGTTGCAAGCCCGGCCGGTGCGGCCGATGCCTTTCAGGAGTTCCTGCAGGGCCTGTGGCCGGAGGCTGAGGCGCAAGGCGTCTCGCGCGCGACGTTCGATGCTGCGTTCAAGGGGCTGAAGCCGGACTACTCGCTGCCCGATCTCGTCATCGCGGGCCGTAAGCGCGACGACAGCGCGGGCCAGGCTGAATTCACAAAGTCGGCGTTCGAGTATCTCAACCCGAAGTATCTTTCGACGCTCGCGGTGCAGGGGCGCAAGTTCCTCAAGGACCACGAGAAGGACATCATCAATATCGAGAAGAAGACCGGCGTCGACCGCTACATCATGGTGGCGATCTGGGGGCGCGAGACGGCTTACGGCACGCACAAGCTGCCGCACGACGCGATCCAGGTGCTTGCGACGCAGGCTTTCACCGGCCGCCGCAAGGACGAGTTCCGGCTCGAGATCATCTCCGCTTTGAAGATGCTGCAGGCGGGCGTGCCGCGGTCGAAGATGCGCGCGTCGTGGGCGGGTGCCGTTGGCCTGACGCAGTTCATGCCGACGGAGTACTTCAAGCACCTGGAAGACGGCGACGGCGACGGCAAGGTCGACATATTCGACAGCGTACCGGATGCGCTGGCATCGGCTGCGCGGCAGCTGGCCAACAAGGGATGGGTGCGTGGGTTGCGCTGGGGCTACGAGGTCCACATGCCGGCGGGCGGTGACTGCTCGCTCGAGGGGCCGCCCGGCGAACGCAGCATCGGGGATTGGCGCAAGCTCGGCTTCGAGCGCACGGGCGGCAAGCCGTTCGGCGCCGGTGACGACAACATCCGCGCATATCTGATGATGCCGTCGGGGGCTTACGGACCAGGCTTCCTTGCGACGGAGAATTTCAAGGTCATCCGGCTCTACAACACGTCGGATCTCTACGCGCTGTTCGTCGGCGATCTCGCCGATCGCATCGCCGGTGCGGGCGGCTTCCACGTGCCCGCGGCGCAGGTCAAGCAGCCGCGCACGGCGCAGGTGAAGGAGATCCAGGAGCTGCTGCAGAAGCTCGGCTATCCGATGGACAAGATCGACGGCAAGATCGGCTCTAACACGCGCCGGCAGGTCGGCATCTACCAGAAGACGAGTGGGCTGAAGATCGATTGCTGGCCGACGGAGGCGGTGCTCTCGCATCTGCGCACGAACACCGCGCGCGCGGTTCAATAGCGGTTAGCGGCCTGTAGAAAATCGGTCCTGCGTGCTATGGCCTGCCAGCCGCGCGGCGGCGGAGGAGGCACTATGGATCGCTGGATCGAGGAAACGTTTCATCCGCACTGGCGCGTGCGCCTCGAGGCGGATGAAGTGCTGCACGAGGTGAAGACCGAGCACCAGCATCTCGTCATCTTCAAGAACCGCACGTGGGGCACGGTGCTGATGCTCGACGGCGTCTGCCAGCTCACGACGTCGGATGAGTTCATCTATCACGAGATGATGGCGCACGTGCCGCTGATGGCACTCGACAAGCCCAAGCAGGTGCTTGTCGTCGGTGGTGGCGACGGCGGCGTCATGCGGGAGGTGTTGAAGCATCCGTCGGTCGAGCGTGCGTTCCTGTGCGAGATCGATCGCGAGGTCATCGAGACGGCGCGGAAGTATTATCCCGAAATTCCGGGCAAGACCTTCGAGGACGAGCGCACCGTCGTAGTGATCGCCGACGGGCGCAAGTTCGTCGCCGAGACCGACGAGCGCTTCGACGCGATCATCATCGACAGCTCGGAGCCGATCGGGCCGTCGGCCGTGCTGCACACGCCGGAGTTCTTCGCGTCGTGCAAGCGAGCGCTGAAGGACGACGGCATCCTCGTCACGCAGAACGGTTTGCCGTTCCTATTTCCCGAGCATCTCGCCGAGACGACGCGCGCATTCGCATCGCAGTTCGAGCATGTGGCGCCGTACATGTGCACGCAGCCCTGCTACTTCGGCGGCACGTTCGCGCTCAACTGGGCTTCGGACGAGGACGACCACCTCGATCTCACGATCAAGAAGCTGGCCAAGCGGCAGGAGAAGCGCGGCATCGAGACGAGATATTGGACGCCCGCCGTGCACCTGGCTTCGTTTGCATTGCCGGGCTACGTCGAGACAGTGGTCATGGAAGCTATGGCCGAGGGCCGCAGCGCATACGTCGGAAAGAACGGGCGTGGGAAACCCGGCAAGCAGCCGAAGAAGGTGCGCGCTTAAATCGTCGCTTCCGCGAAGTGTCCTTCGTAGCGGACGATCAGCCGGCCCGTCAGAGGCGCATAAAGGCCGACATCGAAATGAAACACTTCGTCGAGGTCGTATTCGCGTGCCCGGCTTTCGGGAAGTAGAAAGCGGGGCAGTGGGATACCAAGAAGCCAGCCGCGGCGCACCGGAAGGAACAGGCTTCCGTTTTCAACCGGCAGCTCCAGCTCGCAAGTGAGTAGAGCAAAGCGTTCCATACAGTGATAGGGCCTGGGCGATAGGCTCAGGTGGGAGCGGAATTTGCGACCGGCAAAATCCCGCACCCATATCTCCCCGAAGGCCGTTCGTGTCTTCGCAATCGTGACAGGCACATTCTCTCCGGCTCTTGGGAAGTTGAAGAAGAATGCAACTGCGCGTTCGATCACGCCTTGTCCGCGTGTGACCCTCGCCTTGCCGGTAAACACCTTGGTGCCATGCACGGCGTGCAATCTCTGCACCGAGACAGGAAGGTCTCGCCACTTTTCACGCAAGGCGCTCTGAAAGAGCGTTGGCGCCTGCGTTCTCATTGGAGCAGGCGTTGTTTGAGTGCAGGATCGGGGATGGCACACATCTGCGCGCGGCCAAAAATGGCGTAACGGTTGCGCGCGATCCGACGGTAGAGCCAGTTCCGGACCGGTCGGGGCAAAATCGCGAGGACGCGCAAAAGCTGCCCGGGACCGCCCAAGCGGGCGCCTGCCGCAATTACGGCATCGAGCGACGCGAAGGCGTTGCCATCGGCGAGGTAGAGCCAGCTCTCAGGGTTTCCAGAATCAAGACCGTAGTGCCGAATAACCGCTTGCCCTAGGTCGGTCTGGATGGGGCAGATGCGGAACTCACCCCGCTTGTCGAGTTTTGCGATAAGGCGTGCGGCGCCGCTGCATAGAGCGCACTCGCCGTCCATGAAGACAATCGGCCCACGATCATCGAAGCGCGGAACGCTGCTGTCCTCGCGATAGGAATAGCACTTCTGATCGATCGTTCTCATAAGCCATCGGCTCGATCGGGGTCGGTTTCGGCGGCGAGCTTGGTCCCGAGCAGCTGATCGTAGACTTGCAGAGTCTGCTGTTTCATCTGCCTCAGCGAGAACGAGCTCAGCACGTGCTCACGCGCGCGCTGCCCCATGCGTGTGTGCTCGGTGCCCGACATCGCCAGGGCCTCGTCGATTGCGTTGGCGAGGCTGATGGAATCCTCGGGCGGGATTAGCCAGCCGGTGGCACGGGTCGGCGGCACGCCGGGGCGACCCAGCACAGTTTCCGGCGGGGCGCCGATGTCGGTGGCGATGACCGGCGTCGCCATGACCTGCGCCTCGGTTGCTGCGCGGCCGAATGCCTCCGGCTCGATCGAAGCGACGACGGCCACGTGAGAAGCGCGAAACGCGCCGGCCATGTCGTCCTCGTGGCCGACGAGGAGGACGCGGTCGGTCAGCCCGGCGTCATCGATCTGCTGCTGCAGGGCAGCTCTATAGGCGCCACGACGTTGGGCGTCGCCAGCGAGAATGAAGATGGCATCATCCGCGACGCCGCGCTTGGTGAGTAGCGCTGCTGCTTCGATGACGAACTTCTGGCCCTTCCATTGGGTGAGGCGAGCCGCGTGCAGGACGAGGCGTTTGCTGTCATCGACACCCCAGCGGCGACGCACGGCGGCGACGCGGTCGGCGGCGACGTTGACGGGATCGAAAAGGCGACCGTCGACGCCGCGATAAATGACGCGCAGCTTCGAGCGCGGGGTGCCGTAGCGCATGCGGATGAGGTCGGCGGTATAGTTTGAGTTGGCGATGACGACGTCGCCGCGCGCCATGACGCTGTTGTAAAGCCGTTTAAAGTCGGACTTCTCGGAGTAGGCACCGTGATAGGTGGTGACGAACGGCACCTTCGCGATGCGGGCGGCCATGAGGCCGCTCCATGCGGGGGCGCGGCTGCGCGCGTGGATGAGTGAAACACCTTCGCGGCGCACGAGCTTAGCTATGCGGTGGGCGTTCCAAATAATGCGCAGCGGATTTTTGGTGCCGGAGGGGAAAAAATTCACCTCGGCTCCGGTATCACGCAGGCGTTGAACGAGACGTCCGCCCTCGGTCAACACGATGCAACGGCCGCCGGCCGACTGTACGGCATCGGCGATCTCGATGGCGGAAAGTTCGGCACCTCCGGTATCGAGCTCGGGGATTAACTGCAGTATGGTCGGGCGCTTCTCGGCCACAAGCTAATCCTCCGGCGGTGAAAGGGTTGTTTAGATTGAGTGAGAGCGAACCGCAATTCCTCGACGTGAAGCAGGGTAACGGACCGGCCCGCCGCATCGCCTACCGAACCGAACCGGCACCCCAAGGCGGGATCGGGCTCTTTTGGCTATCGGGCTACAAATCCGACATGGCGAGCACCAAGGCGAGCGAGCTTGCGGTCTTTGCGCGGGATAATGGCTATGGCTGCACCCGGTTCGACTATTCCGGGCACGGCGTCTCCAGCGGCGAATTCGAGGACGGCACGATCGGCAATTGGCTCGACGAGGCCGAGGCTGTGTTCCGGCTGACCAACGGACCGCAAATCGTCATCGGCTCGAGCATGGGCGGCTACATCGCTCTGCTGCTGCTCAAGCGGCTGTTGTCGACGGCGCCGCAAGATGCCGAGCGGATCCAAGGTCTGGTGCTGATCGCGCCAGCCTGGGACATGACCGAGGAGCTGATGTGGAAGCAGTTCAACGGCAAGGCGCGGCTCGAGCTCGAGACTTCGGGCGTGTACCGCCAACCGTCGGAGTACGGCGAGCCGTACGCGATCACGCGCACTCTGATCGAAGAGGGGCGCAATCACCTTATGGCAAACAAAGCGTTCGACCCGGGCCGGCCCATCGCGATCATACAGGGGCGGCTCGACACGGCGGTTCCGATCGCGCATGCGCGTAAGCTTCTC
>CALRVN010000193.1:0-7786 GCA_943371625.1 Hyphomicrobium sp. CS1GBMeth3 | reverse complement strand
GCAGGGACAACGCGATACGCAGCATCGAAAGCCCGGGACTTGCATCTGCCAGCCGAAGCTGCTGGCGGATGTCGGGGCTAACACGGCTGCAGTTACGATTGCCTCACCGGCGGTTCAGCGGCCGCAGTCGTTTGGCGCGGGCTTGCCCTTGAAGCGGTCTGTCATCCACGTCACGGCGGCGTAGGCGCTCTTCTCGGCGGCGAAGCTGTGCGAGGCGCCCTTCAGCATTTTGAAGGTCACGGGGGTGCCACGGCTGCAGAGCGACTTGGCGTAGCCGATGGTGATGCTGGGCTCGACGGTGACGTCGCTGGAGCCCTGGGCAATGAAAACCGGCACCCCGATGGGGCGATTGCCGACCGAGTTCTTGAGCATCAGCTCGCGCAGGGCCGGGATCTCGGTGGGGTCGGCCTTCAAGAACGCCTTCTGCAGCGGGCGCGCGAGCTTCAGGGTCTGCAGCATTTGGGAGATCGACTGGATGCAGCTCTCGCCGACCTTCTCGAACGAGCCCTCGACGCCCTCCTCCAGCAGCGAATCGAGCGGTACGTTGTATGTCCTCGACCAAGATAACAGCGCCATGGCCGTGAGGCTGTTGCCGGCGATCGACGCCTTCTGCGCCTTGAACAGCGCAACGAGGTCAGTCGCGGGTGCGGCGGTGGCGATCGAGACGAGCTTCAGTTCGGGCGCGTACTCGGCGGCCGTCTCGCCGACAAACAGCGCGGCGTGGCCGCCCTGCGAGTGACCCCAAACGGAGTAGCGGTTGGTGGCGTGGGCGCCGGAAAGATTGCGCGCCGCCCGGACGGAATCGAGCACCGAGCGGGCCTCGCTGTCACCGACGAGGTAGGCGTGCACGCCCGGCGTCCCCAGACCCTCGTAGTCGGTCGCGACCACGACATAGCCGCGCGAGAGCATGTCCTCGAGGCCGGGGATGGTGCCGGATAGATTGGGCAGCAGCGTCGGCGCGCAGCGGCTCGAGACGCCGGTGGTGTAGTGGGCCCAGGCGATGACGTCGCGGCCCTTCGCCGGTGCCGGCCCTGCGGGATAGATCACGGTCGCCGATACCGCGATCGGCTCACCCTTGAGGTTGGTCGAGCGATAGATGATGCGGAACGCCTTGGCGTTGGCAGGCGCGCCGCCGATCTGCGGGTAGATGTGGAAGACGCGGCCGGGCTTTGCCTTGTTTTTCTCGGCCTGTGTGACGCCCAGCTTCAAGGCATTTGGTGGGGCGGCGTTGGCGCGCGTCCCCGGCGCCATGAGCAGCGGGAGAACGACAAGGAGGGCGCGGGAAAGCCGGATCAGGAATACGTTCGTGTGCACGCTGGTCTGCACCAAATAGGCCGCCAATGATGGGACTGTATCGTCTCCAGGCGGGTGAGTCTCACAAACGAATTGCAGGATAAACGATCAGGGCGGTGGCCGTGTGACAGTGCCGGCGCCCGCTACTGTTTGCAGCCGGACGGGGGTGGCAGGTCACGAAAACGGTCGGTCATCCAGGAGATGGCTTCGAAGGCGCCGCGGTAGCCGGCATAGGCGTGGTTCACGTCGACGAGCAACTTCATCACGACCGGGGTGCCCTGCTCGCAAAGATGGTCGGCGAACTGTCGCGTGATCTCCGGGCGGACGGTCTCGTCGGCCGTGCCCTGAGCAATGAAGACCGGAGCGCCGGCCGGATTCTTTCCCGGTGAATTCGCTTCCATGATGCCGCGCCACGGTTCGATCTTGCTCGGGTCAGCCGCGAGGAAGCGCTGCTCTAGGGGCTGAGCGATCTGGTCGAGCTTCAGAAGATCGGCAATCGACTGGATGCAGGTCGTGGCGACGGCGGTGTAGGAATGCTTGGCGCCGCTCGCAAGAACGGAGTCCGTGGGAATGTTGTAGATCGTGGACCAGGACAGCAACGCCATGGCCGTGAGTACGTCGCCGCCCATGGTGCCGCGGTCAGCTCTGAACAGCTCGACGAGATAAGTCGCCGGGGCGGCGGCCGCGAGGCCTACGAGCTTCAGCTCTGGCGCATAGCTCGCTGCCTCCTCGCCGGTGAAGAAGACGGCGTGCCCACCTTGTGAATGGCCCCAGACGGCGAAGCGGTCGCTCGCGAGGGCGTCGGGCAGCTCGCGCGCGGCTCTGACGGAATCCAGCACGGCGCGCGCCTCGCTCTTGCCGATGAGGTAGGGGTGCGTGCCGTGGACGCCGAGGCCCTCGTAGTCGGTTGCAGCGACGACGTAGCCGCGTCGCATCATCTCTTCGAGGCCCGCAACGGTGCCGGCTAGGTCGGGCAGCAGGGTCGGCGCACAGCGATCGACGACGCCGGTCGTCGGATGCGCCCAAGCGATGATGTCGCGATGGCGGTGCTGCGGAGGCGTGTTGGGGATGAATACGGCGCCTGACACGGCGATGGGCTGACCATTGGCGTCTGTCGAGCGGTAGAGAATACGGTAGGCCTTGGCGCTGCCGACAGCGCCGCCGATCTGAGGCCACACGCGAAGGATGGTGCCGGGGCGGGCTGTTTCCAGCTCACGGCGCGGGATGTCGGGGATGACCTGCGTGTCCTGAGCACGCACCGGTGCGGCGGCGAGCAGCAGTACCGACGCTAAGAAGACTAAGGACGCGAGGCGACGCTTCAAAGCTGCCTCTGCATTTCCCTGACGAACGTCGTCAATCCGTTCTGGCGATCGCGGCGCAGGCGCTCGGCGGCGAGGATGGCCGTGAGCCCCTCCATCGATGTCGGCAGGTCGCTGTTGACGATGACGTAGTCGTACTCGGGCCAGTGACTGATTTCGGCGGCCGCAGCGTCCATGCGCTTGCGCAGGACATCATCAGGATCCTGTGCCCGGGCACGCAGCCGCTGTTCCAGCGAAGCGGCCGACGGGGGCAGAATGAAAACGCGCACGACGTCGTGCTTCATCTTTTCGGAGAGCTGCTGGGCGCCCTGCCAGTCGATGTCGAAGAGGACATCCTGCCCGTTGCTGACGGCGGCTTCGACGGGCGCGCGCGGCGTGCCGTAGTAATTGTCGAACACACGGGCCCACTCGAGCAGCTCACCGGCTTCGGCCATGCGCTTGAAGGTCGGTTCGTCGAGAAAGATATAGTCGCGGCCGTCTACCTCGCCGGGGCGCGGCTTGCGCGTCGTTACGGAGACGGACATGGAGATTTCGGGTTCAGCGTCGATCAGACGGCGGGCGATCGTCGTCTTTCCGGCGCCCGAGGGCGATGAGAGCACGAGCAGCAGGCCGCGGCGCTCTATCGTCGGCGTTTCTCCCATCAATCCTACCGCCGCGGTTTGCGCGGACGTTCCCTTTTTTGTGCCCTACTCGATGTTTTGAACCTGTTCGCGCAACTGGTCGATGACCGTCTTCAAGGCGAGCCCAGCGCGGGTGATCTCGATGTCGTTCGACTTCGAACACAGCGTGTTGGCTTCGCGATTGAACTCCTGCGCGAGGAAGTCGAGCTTGCGGCCGACGGCGCCTGGGCTGGCGAGAAGCTCACGCGCCGCGCCGATATGCGAGGTCAGACGTTGCAACTCCTCTTCGACGTCGGCGCGCGTTGCAAGTAGCACCGCTTCCTGATGCAAGCGCGCCGGATCGAAGGCGTTGCCGCTGGCCTCCATCAGGCGTCGCACCTGCTCCTTGAGACGTTCCTCGATGGCGCTGGGCGTGCGCGCCGGCGACTGCCGCACAATGGCGACGAGGCGGTCGATCTCGGCAAGGTGGACTTCGAGTGCCGCCGCGATGCGGGCGCCTTCCGAAGTGCGCGCGGCGACGAGAGCCTCGAGCCCCGAGTCGAGCGACTTCAGCGTCGCGTCGGCGCGGGCTTCGCTCTGCGCCTCATCCTCCTCGGCCTCGATGATGTCGAGGACACCTTTGATGGCGATGAGGCCGTCGACGCGCGGCGGCGTGGCGCTGGTGAGATCGCGGATACGCTCTGCCGCCTTCATGACCTGGGAGAGCGCGCGCTCGTTAAGGCGGATCTCGGCGTCGGATGCACTGCGCTCGGCCGAAAGCGTGATGTTGACGCTGCCGCGCGAAACGTGGCGGGCCACCGCCTCGCGCACGCGCGGCTCGAGGTATTCGAGACCGGCGGGGAGCCGGAGGCGGACGTCGAGACCGCGTCCGTTGACGCTGCGGACCTCCCAGTGCCAGCTGGCGCCGTCGAACGCGCCCTCGGTGCGAGCAAAGCCGGTCATGCTTCTTATGGTCATTACGGCTCCGTTGGGTCCGGCGCCGGGGATCCCAACGCGTGGCGAAATCTAGCGGCAGCGGGGTCGGCCAACAAGGCGCGCGGCCAGCGCCGCGGAATCCGGCGGCACAGGGCTGGGGAAGCCTAGCGGTTAATTACTGCTTTGGCTTGCGCATCGGCAGCGGGATCGAAGCTGCTGCGGGGGCCTTGGCATTAGGCGCGGCGGCAGGGGCAGTGGTTTTGGCTGCGTTGATGACGGGGATCTCGGCCGGGTTGGCGGAGGCGGGTTCGGCGTCCTTCTTGCGGTCGCGCTCGACCTTGCGCCAGGTGGTCACCGCGGCGTTGTGCTCCTTCAGGGTGTCGGAGAACGTGTGGCCGCCGGTGCCGTCGGCGACGAAGTAGAGGTCGGTTGTGCTTGGCGGGCTGAGCGAGGCCTCGATCGCGGAACGGCCCGGGTTGCAGATCGGCGTCGGGGGCAGCCGCGGGATCTGGTAGGTGTTGTGTGAGGTCTTGGTGTCGAGGTCGGCGCGGGTGATCGAGCGCCCGAGCGTGCCCTGGCCGCCGACGATGCCGTAGATGACCGTCGGGTCGGACTGCAGGCGCATGCCCTTGCGGATGCGGTTCATGAAGACGGCTGCGACGCGCCCGCGCTCGTCTGCGCGCCCCGTTTCCTTCTCGACGATGGAGGCGAAGATGATCGCTTCCTCCGGCGTCGCGATCGGCAGGCTCGGCTGGCGACGCTCCCAGGCAGTGGCGAGGAAGCGCTGCATCTCGCCCTGCATGCGGTCGAGGAGCTCGTTGCGGTCCATTCCCTTTGAGAAGCGATAGGTGTCGGGCAGCAGCGAACCTTCGGCAGGAATGTTCACGATGTCGCCGACGAGCTCCTCTTCCTGGCGCAGGCGCTCGACGATCTGCATGCTCGTCAGGCCTTCGGGGATGGTGATCTTCGAGAGCACGCCGCGGCCCTGCGACAGCATCTCGATGATGTCGGCCATGCTGGCGTTTTTCTTGATCTCGTAGTCGCCCGCCTTCAGCTCCATGGTCTTGGCGCCGAGGGCCTTGCGCAGAAGATAGTTGGCGATGAAGGCCCAGCGGCTGGAGATCGCGCCTTCCTTCTCGAGGCGGCTCGCGATCTCGATGCGACCTTCGCCCTTCGGGATGGTGACGACGCGGGCCACGGCCAGCGGGCCGGGCTCCTCGTACTCATGATAGAGCAGCACGCCGAAGGCACCGATGCCGACCATCACGACCAGCACGAGTGTGAAGACGCCGCTGAGGAAGCGCATGAAGCCGGCGCCGCGCTTGGGAGCGTTGGGCGGCGGAGCGCCGCGCGGGGGTCCGGGTGGACGCGAGGGCTGGAGCTGCTCTGCGGGCGAGCGCGGGCGAATGGCGCCGCGACGTGGCGGATGCTCGTGCCTCGAAGGAGGAATGGTGCTCAAGCGTGGCTCCCGTCGAAGCCGTTCCCACCGCGGCATCGGACCCTAATATGGCTCCGACCCTAGAGCCAAATATGGCAAAAGCGCGAAGGGAATCCATTACGCGAAGGGAGGCGCTGGGGGCTCGTGGCCCCGAGGCCTCAGGTTGACCGGCGTCTACGCCGTCAGGCCACGCGGCGCAGGATTATCGACGCGTTGGTGCCGCCAAATCCAAACGAATTCGACAGGACGGTATTGACCTCACGCTTCTTCGCCGTGTGGGGCACGAGATCGATCACCGTCTCGACCTCGGGATTGTCGAGGTTGAGGGTCGGGGGCACCACGTTGTCGCGAATGGCGAGGATCGAGAAGATGGCTTCGATGGCGCCGGCTGCACCGAGCAGGTGACCGGTCGCCGACTTCGTCGAAGACATGGACAGCTTGCCGGCGGCGTTACCGAACAGCCGCTCGACGGCACCGAGCTCGATCGTATCGGCCATCGTCGAGGTGCCGTGCGCGTTGACGTAATCGATGTCGCTGGCGTCGATGTCGGCCCGCTTTAGCGCAGCACGCATGCAGCGGAACGCGCCGTCACCGTCCTCGCTCGGCGCAGTGATGTGATAGGCGTCGCCCGACATGCCGTAGCCGATGACCTCGGCGTAGATCTTGGCGCCGCGCGCCTTGGCATGCTCGTACTCTTCGAGCACGACGACGCCCGAACCCTCGCCCATGACGAAGCCGTCGCGATCCTTGTCGTAGGGGCGCGATGCTGCCTGCGGACGATCGTTGAATGCCGTAGCCAGCGCACGGCAAGCGGCAAAGCCCGCCATGGCGATGCGGCAGATCGGGGATTCTGTGCCGCCGGCAACCATGACGTCGGCGTCGCCCAGCGCAATGATACGGCTGGCGTCACCGATGGCGTGCGCGCCCGTAGAGCACGCGGTGACGACGGCGTGGTTTGGACCCTTCAGCTTGTGCCTGATCGACACGTAGCCGGAGGCGAGATTAATAAGCCGTCCCGGGATGAAGAAAGGCGAGACGCGACGCGGACCCTTCTCCTTGAGAAGGATCGCCGTCTCGGCGATGCCGGGCAGGCCGCCGATGCCGGAGCCGATCAGGACGCCTGCGCGCTCCTGCTCATCTTCGGTTTTGAGCGAGATGCCGGAGTCGGTGATCGCCTGCTCGGCCGCCGCCATCGCGTAGATTATGAAGTCATCTACTTTGCGCTGCTCCTTAGGCTCCATCCAATCGTCGGGATTGAACTTGCCCTCGGCTTTGGCGCCACGCGGAATGAAGCAGGCGATCTGGGCCGTGATGTCGTCGACTTCGAACTCTTCAATGCGACGAGCGCCGTTGGCGCCGGCAAGCAGAGCCTGCCAGGACGGCTCAACGCCGCAGCCGACCGGCGAGACGATGCCTAGACCTGTGACGACGACGCGGCGCATTCTAATCCTTCGAGACAGCAATGCTTCCGGCGCCCCTAGCTTGCGGCCCGGTCAAGCCCCGAAGTGCTTGGATACAGAGCGCAAGCTTGGAGAGGGGCGCCGCTGAGGCTGGCAACGGCTTCAGGCCGCGCTGGCGTTCTTTTCCAGGAACTTCACTGCATCGCCGACGGTCAAAATGTGCTCAGCGGCATCGTCGGGGATTTCGCAGCCGAATTCCTCCTCAAAGGCCATCACGAGCTCAACCGTGTCCAGGCTGTCGGCGCCCAGATCATCGATGAAGCTGGCATTCTCGGTGACCTTGTCGGCCTCCACGCCCAGATGCTCCACGACGATCTTCTTCACGCGCTCAGCGACATCGCTCATAGTCTTCCCTCGCGTCCGTTTGCTTTGGCAGTTCGTTGGTTTGGTTGTCTGGTCTAGCCCGCGACCGGGGCGTGCCCCTGCTTCTATAAAGAAGCGCGCGGCCAGCCGGTATCGAAACGACGCGCTATTCCACTTGTTCGCACTCCGTGCGGCGGCCGAATTTTGGCCCTTCGTTTACTCGCACGGTAGTGGCGAGGGTCGAAAAACCGTTCGGCTCGTTAACACACTTCATTGGGCATTACCAGCGGTCGACATGCCCCTGCGCTGAGGCATTTGGGACTGGATTTCGCGTTCCCGGCCAAGCGGTAGGCTCAACTGACGCACATTTACCATGGGCCTTAGACCATCGCCATCCCGCCGTTGATATGCAGTGTTTGCCCGGTGATGTAACCGGCC
>CALRVN010000192.1:0-7836 GCA_943371625.1 Hyphomicrobium sp. CS1GBMeth3 | reverse complement strand
CGCGGCCTTCGACCCCGGCAGCATCCTGAAGTTCGGTGCTCTTCCCGGGAGCGATGAAGACGACGGCGACGGCGAAGACGGCGACGGCGACGACCTGCAAGCCGCCGAAGCCGAAGAAGGCGACGGCACCGTTCACGTCGAGGTCAAGGTTGGATCGCACACGCTTGTCAGCGCCGGCACGCTGCTGACCGCCAATGGCATCGTAGGAGACGAGGTCGAGGTCAGCGGCGGCCTCTATGAAGCCCACAACGCTAAGATGGCCATCGACACGGTCCTCAGCGGCACTGACTCCGAGACCGACAAGTTCGAGTTCAAGGACGGCGCAACGGGCACCACCACCATCTACGTCAGCAATGTCGGCGGCACCGGCGCCTTCACCGGCCACGGCGCCGAGAACGGTATCCTCATCGTCGAGGCGGACGGCGGAACATTCCAGCTCGGCGTCAACGAGACGGGCCGTCGCGAAGTTATCGGCGGTGCATTCTCCTATCAGGCTGTTCGCAACGACGACGAGGTCCGCCTCCAGTCCGACATCCTTGATCAGGTGCCCGCGTACGCAGCCGCATCGTCGGTCGCCCAGCGCTGGTCGAGTTCTGGACTCGGCACGCTGTATAAGCGCCTCGGCGAAGTGCGCCTTGGGCAGGCCAACGACCGCGAGCTGTCGGGCGGTGGCACTGTATGGGCACGCGGCCTCTATGGTGACTACGATGTCAGCCCGTCATCCGGCTTCAACTTCAGCCAACAGAACGACGGCGTGCTGATGGGCGCCGATGCTGTACTCAAGAACGACGGTGGCCGCCTCGTCATGGGTCTGTTCGGCGGCTACGGCACGGCAAACTCCGATGTCTCGGCAACGATCTGGGGCGCCAACTCGACCTCGAAGGTGGACCTGACGGCCTGGTCCATCGGCGGCTACGGCACCTATTACGAGAACGGACGCCCCGGCACCGGCCTCTACGTCGACGGCGTCTTCAAGATCGACATCCTCGATTTCGATATGGCCGCAGTATCGCGCGCCGCATCAGCATCGACGGACGGATACGCGACTACGGTGTCGGGTGAGACCGGCTACGGCTTCTCTCTCGGCGGCAATCTCACGCTGCAACCGCAAGCGCAGCTGAGCTACACCAACGTGTCGGTCACCAATTATACCGACACCTACGGACTGGATGTCGGTAACGGCAATTCCGAGTCCCTCGTCGGGCGCGCCAGCTTACAAGTGCAGGGCAACTACGGTTCCTCGAGCAACCTTTTCGCACCCTACGTCATCGCCAGCGTGCTCTCGGACTTCTTCGGCGACAACACGACCACCATCGCGAACACGCCATTCACCAGCGATATGGGCTTCACGTGGTTCGAGGCAGGGGGCGGCGTGACGGCTCAACTCGGCCAGTCCCTTTCGATCTACGGCTCGGCTGAGTACAGCTTCGGCGACATCGAGGGTTGGGGCGGCACCGGCGGCGTCAAAGCCCGCTGGTAAGCCCGACTGTCATGTCACGTCCGGCAGGGGCCCTCTCCCGTGGCCCCTGCCGCTCAATTTACGGGAAGCCTTCGATCTCATTCGGCGGTTTGCGCGTGAATGACTCTTGCGCCCGCAGGAGCACGAAGGATCGTCCGGAACCCGACATTCGTCGTTCCAAGACCGACTTCCTGCGGCTGACGCGACGTCGATCGATAGCGGGCGCAGTAGTTCGAAGCGCAAAGGAATGACCCGCCCTTGATCACCCGGCTCGGCGCGCGCCGGCGCTCCATGCGAACCGGCCCAACCGGGCCTTGGGGATTCACCGCAGGCTCGCGCGCATGGCCGCGCAAGTACCAGTCGCTCGTCCATTCCCAAACATTGCCGATCATGTCGTAAAGACCGTAGGCATTGGCCTTGAAACAGCCGACGGGCGCCGTGCCGATGAAGCCGTCCTCGCCGGTATTGAGAACCGGGAACACGCCCTGCCACGTGTTAGCCAGAGGCTTGCCGCTCGCAGCGTAGGCATCACTCGTCCCCAGCTCCTCGCGATTGCCGCCGCGCGAGGCGTACTCCCACTCCGCCTCGGTCGGCAGATCGCGCCCGAGCCACTTGGCGTAGGCCAGCGCGTCGTCATACGGGACGTCGACGACCGGATGATTGTCGCGGCCGGCGATGCCGCTGTCGTCGCCTTCGGGGTGGCGCCAGTTCGCGTCGGTCTTGTATTGCCACCACTGTGAAATGTCGTTGGCGCGCGTCAGCTGCGTCGGCGCGACGAAGACGGCCGCTCCGCTGGTTTCCTTGCGTTCGGCCGCGGTCACATAGCCGGTCGCTCGCACAAACTCCGCAAACTCGGCATTGGTGACCTCGTGAGCGTCCATCCAGAAACCGTCGACGCGCACCAGGTGTGTGAATTGTTCCTCCAGCAGCTGGCGGTCGGACCCCATGACGAACGCGCCGCCAGGAATGAAAACCATGCCGGGATGCTCGCCGGAACCTGCAGTTGCAGCCGCAGTGAGCAACGCCGTACCCGCGCAAGTTTCGGGGGCATCGCCCGCGCGCGCAGCGCATGCGGTGGCCAACACCACGGCTAGCAGCGAGCCCACCAGCGCACATGATTGAGCGCGAGGCTCGCCCCGGAATTCGCAGTACATCCGGCCTCTCTCCCAAATCGGATAGCTACCTTCGCGCCCAACGTGTGAGCGTCGAGCGAATAAAATTGGTGGCATTCTCACCGCAGGCCGCGAAAGCAATTTGCGCAGCATTCAACGCTTAACCGATGCCACACCACGTGCACGGAACGTTGCCTGCGGAGGCCGCTGATGCACGAGTGTAGAGGCACGTCCGCTGAACGGAGAGACGCATGGAACTCCCGGCCAACAAAAATTCGAATGGCGCCACCCGCAAGGCTGCCAGCGCCTCGTTCGCCCTCACCGCGATTGCCGCGAATCTGCTCGCGCCGAGCGCATTCGCACAAACGGCCGCGCCACAGGCCATTTCGAGCAAACCAAACATCCTGCTCATCGTCTCCGACGACACCGGATGGGGCGATCTCGGCCCCTACCTCGGCGGCGAGGCGCGCGGCATGCAGACGCCGAACTTCGAGCGCTTCGCACGCGAGGGCATGGTCTTCACCAACTACTATGGCCAGCCGAGCTGCACGCCCGGCCGCGCGGCAATCCAGACCGGCCGCATTCCCAATCGCAGCGGCATGACAACCGTCGCTTTCCAAGGCGAGGGTGGCGGGCTTCCGCACGCGGAATGGACGCTCGGCTCAGTGCTCAAAACTGCCGGCTACAAGACCTACTTCACCGGCAAGTGGCATCTGGGAGAGAGCGACTACGCTCTTCCGAACGCGCAGGGCTACGACGTGATGAAATACGCCTTCCTCTATCACCTCAACGCCTACACCTATCCCGACCCGAAGTGGTTCCCGGACATGAACCCGGAACTCCGCGCGATGTTTGAGAAGGTGACCAAGGGCGCTCTGTCAGGAAACGCGGGCGAAGTGGTCAAAGAGGATTTCAAGGTCAACGGCGAATACGTCGACACGCCGGACAAGGGCGTCGTCGGCATCCCCTACCTCGATGCTTATGTCGAGAAGGCGGCGATGGAGTTCCTCGACACGGCGGCAAAATCCAAGGACACGCCGTTCTTCATCAACGTCAACTTCATGAAGAACCACCAGCCGAACCTGCCGCACCCCGACTTCATCCATAAATCGATCTCGAAATCGAAGTACGCCGATTCAGTCGTCGAGCTCGACACGCGCATCGGCAATCTGCTGAACAAGCTCGACGAGCTTGGCATCGCCGACAACACCATCGTCTTCTACACCGTCGATAACGGAGCCTGGCAGGACGTATATCCTGACGCCGGCTACACGCCGTTCCGCGGCACCAAAGGCACCGTGCGCGAAGGCGGCAATCGCGTGCCGACGATGGTGCGCTGGCCCGGCAAGATCAAAGGCGGCGCGGTCAACAACGACGTCCTCGGCAACCTCGACCTGATGGCGACTTTCGCTTCGATCGGCGGCGTCACCCTGCCGACCAACGACCGCGACGGCCAGCCGATCATTTTCGACAGCTACGACATGACGCCCGAATGGCTCGGCACCGGCAAGTCTGCACGCAAGGACTGGTTCTACTTCACGGAGGACGAGCTTTCGCCCGGCGCCCTTCGCGTCGGCAACCTCAAGTACGTCTTCAACCTGCGCGGCGATGACGGAGCCAAGACCGGCGGCCTCGCCGTCGACACCAATCTCGGCTGGAAGGGCGCCTCCAGCTACGTGGCGACGGTTCCGCAGGTGTTTGACCTCCTCGCCGACCCGCAGGAGCGGTACGACATCTTCATGACCAACTTCACCGAGCGCACCTGGGCGATGGTGCCCGCCAACGATGCCGTGCAGCAGCTGATGAAGACCTACATCAAGTTCCCCCCGCGCAAGCTGCAGAGCGAGAGCTACTCCGGCCCGATCACCATCTCCCGCTACGAGCACTTCAAGTATCTGCAGCAGCAGCTGGAGAAAGACGGCTTCCACCTCGGCTTGCCGACGGGCAACTGAGGCAATTCCCGCGGCGATGCACGAAGGTCCACGCCAGTGATGCGGTTCTTGTCCTTTGCGCTCGCACTCATACCGGCGCTGCTCGTTGCACCGTCCCTTCCGACCGCGGCTCCTGTGGCGACAGACCCGCTGCCGTCGTGGAACGAAGGCGCTACCAAAACGGCCATCACCGACTTCGTTGCAGTGGTAACGACGGAAGGCTCCCCCGACTATGTCCCGCCGGGTGAACGCATCGCCACCTTCGACAACGACGGCACGCTGTGGTCCGAGCAGCCGATGTACGTGCAGCTCGCCTTCGCGCTCGACCGCGTTCGCGCACTGGCGCCAGAGCACCCTGAGTGGAAAGACACCGAGCCTTTCAAATCCGTCCTCGCCAACGACCTCAAAGGCATTGCCGCGTCCGGCGAGATGGGCATCGCCGAGATCGTGGCCGCGACGCATGCCGGAATGAGCACCACGGATTTCGCGGACGTCGTCACCGATTGGATCGCCACGGCGAAGAATCCGAAGACCGCAAAGCTCGATCTGGCGATGACGTTCCAGCCGATGCACGAGCTGATCGCGTATCTGAAAGCCAACGGCTTCGACGTCTTCATCGTATCCGGCGGAGGCGTCGAGTTCATGCGTCCATGGACGCAAAAAACGTACGGCATCCCGCCAGAAAACGTCATCGGCTCGTCGATAGAGACGAAATATCACTCTGATCCCAATACCCCTACCATCGAGAGGCTG
Source organism: Hyphomicrobium sp. CS1GBMeth3 (assembly GCA_943371625.1). Taxonomy (GTDB): domain Bacteria; phylum Pseudomonadota; class Alphaproteobacteria; order Rhizobiales; family Hyphomicrobiaceae; genus Hyphomicrobium_A. The sequence goes on along the minus strand of CALRVN010000192.1, from coordinate 2,581 downwards.
CCGAAAGTCCACTTCGTCGACGACGGTGCAGGCAAGCCGGTCGGCATCCAGAGGTTTATCGGCAAGCGGCCGATCGCCGCCTTCGGCAACTCCGACGGCGACTTCGAGATGCTCGAATGGACCACGACGGGAGCCGGGCGCCGCCTCGGCATGATCGTGCATCACGACGATGCCGACCGCGAGTTCGCCTATGACCGCAAATCGCAGTTCGGCCGTCTCGACCGCGCGCTCGAAGCTGCACCACAGCGCGGCTGGCACATCATCAGCATGAAGGATGACTGGCACGTCGTGTTCTCCGACACGGGCCCCAAGCTGCCGCCTTCGCCGTGAGACGCGGTTGGATCGTCACGCCCGTCGTAGCCGCGCCCGTCTCTTTTTCACCCAAATGACGATCCCCGTGATCGACAGCATCGCGATCACGACGCCCATGACGCTGATGAAGATCCGGCCAGCGAGCCCGCCGATCTTCCCCGAGTGCAAAGGAAACTGCAGCTGCAGGAATACGTCGCCGCCGCTGCCCACTCCCGGAATTTGCGTGCCGATCAGTCGTCCGGTCGTCGCATCGAAGGCGGCCCACGCAAAACCGAACATGAACTGCGAGCTGTTCTCGAAGTCGACCACGAATAGTCGCGCCTCCCGGTCGTAATAGATGCCGGTAGGCGCATAGCCACTAGCGACCAGTTCGCCAGTCCGCTGGCTGAGTTGCAGAATGTCGTCGAACGACAGAGGCGCTTGGGTCGGATGGACGGAAGCACGCGGCTGATCGTATGGAGTCGGTGACAGCGTCGACACCGCATTGGTCACGGGCTTCACAATCTCATCGCCGAAGTTCAGGTAGATGCTGGTGAACGCGAGCACGCCCAGGATCAGCCACGTCCACAATCCCGAAGCCCGATGCACATCGAAGGTGATGCGGTAGGCCGACGCCCTGAGGATGGGCCGTTTGTGGATTCGATTAGTCGGGAATTACAGGGCTTAAAATAATCTTCGAGACATCTGTGGCCAGCTCGCAACTACGAACGCGCAGCGTGCGAGTTTGCGAGGCTGATTGTACGTAATGCAATCGGGCGCCGGATGAGCGGCGCCCGGCATCGTTTTTAATTGTTCGTCTTTTTGGAGCCGAGATCGGAGCTGGCGGGCTTGCCCGTTGGATCCGTGGCAGCGTTCGTACCGGAGTCAGTTGTCTCTTTAGCGGAATCCGAAAGCGAGCCCGACTTCGGCTCGGCGGTCGGCGCCGTAGTAGTTCCGCCGCCTGTGACGCCCGGTGTGGCGTCCTTGGCCCCGGACGATAGAGACTGCGAGTCCGGCTTGTCGGCTGGCCCCGTCTGCGCCAGCGCGAGGGGCGCGCTCAGCAGTAATGCGACGGCGATCAATATGACTTTCATGATCTTCCTCATCTTTGCTTTGGACCGTGGTTGTCCGGATGCACAGCAACGAAATGCGAAACGCTGCGTTCCCCGAGCGGCTCGAGAAACGGGGTAAATGAGCCAACGAAATGGTCTTCTGCTAACGCAGGTTAGGTCGTCCGACGCGGACTAACATAGATCAGCAACTTATTTTGCAACGATAACCGTCTGCGCACGTACCTCTTGCGTGAAGAAGCAACAAAAGGAAACGACCAATGCGTTTAGCAATCATTCTCGCGACGGCTATGGGCTTTGCTGCCTCAGCTTTTGCGGCTGACGGCCCCACACAGGCACAGTGCAAGGAGGGCTGGAAAACCGACTATTCAAAAATGTGGTCGAAGAGCGACTTCAAGACCGCATGCGACGCCATGATGAAAAAGCCAATGGGAACATCCGATCCCGCTGGCGGAAAGTAATCCGCAAAATCGTGCGGCACCCGGCGCTGCCTTTTAGCGCCGGGTGAAGCCGCCTCAATCAAGAGTTAGCGGTAAGTGGTCGCGCTACACGCGCCTATCCCAACGCGATGGACTTCAGCTGATCCGGATCGCGCTCGCCCTCAGCCAAAGCAGCCATCACGCGCTTGGCCATTCTTCTCCGAATGCTCCTTTGATAATCCCCGGATGGGAACATCAAGGCTGTTTGAAGGATCGCCCATGCCTGATCGCACGCCGTGCCCATGAGTGTTATTTCTTCGGGCTGAAAACTTGTCTGCATAACTCATGCTCCTCTGCAGGCGGGAGCCGGTGACACATCACTCAGTGCTGACGCCAGTGTGGCCAACTTTGAAAACCACTCTAGTAACTTTCAGGGATCAGTCATTGATCGACGTTAGCGAAATCGGCGTATTGCCGGAGGAGCTTTGTCACACGGCATTAGAGACGAAGCGACAGGCTAGCTGAACAAATCGCAACGACCGCGCGCGCGTTAGTTTTTTTGCGCAGCTCACACCAAGCGAAAAGTGGCTAATCCAGGTTAGTGGAGCCACCGGCTCTGCTATGACACACTACACGGGGCGAGGAACGCCATTCTTGCCGGCCAACATGCGGTGGATGATATCCACGACCGCTTGGTGTTTTTCCGGCGTCTTCGATGCGGCAGCCGCATTTGCGTGTGTTGTGGCGACGTCGTTCAGCACGTCGCGTGCTTCCTTGTCGCTGATAATCTTGCGATCGGTC
>CALRVN010000191.1:0-7866 GCA_943371625.1 Hyphomicrobium sp. CS1GBMeth3 | reverse complement strand
GAAATCGCGGCCCTCGGCCTGCGCCCCGACCTTGTGCTCTGCTCAGGCGCGGCGCGCGCCAGGGCGACGCTGGCGTTGGTCCTGCCGGAACTGGGGACGCCACCACCCGAGGTCATTTACGATGATGCCATCTACATGGCGACGCCGGAGGATGTCATCGCGCGCCTGCGGGCGCTCTCACCGGGGCAAGATAGGGCGCTGAAGGTACTGGTCGTCGGACACAATCCCGGGTTCGAAGAGGTCACACAGCTGCTGCTCGGCGACGGCGAAGCGGCAGCGCATGACGGAATGGGCGAGAAATTCCCCACGTGCGCACTGGCGGTCCTGACGTTCGATATAGCGCAATGGCGGGACGTGGCTCCGGGCACGGGCAAGCTGACCCATTTCCTCACCCCGGCGCGGCTCTCTTGACGCTTTCCCCGTGGCTCCCTACACCCTCAAAGCATGCTGATCCTGATCGATAACTACGACAGCTTTACCTACAATCTCGTCCACTTCCTGGGCGAGCTCGGCGCGCCGTGCGAGGTCATTCGCAACGACAAGGTGACCGCCGAAGAGGTGATCAAAAAGAAGCCGAAGGCGATCGTGCTGTCGCCCGGCCCGTGCACGCCTAACGAAGCGGGCGTGTGCCTCGACCTCATCGCCAAGGCCGGCGGCAATATCCCGCTGCTCGGCGTCTGCCTCGGTCATCAGGCGATCGGACAGGTGTACGGCGGCAACGTGATCCGCGCGCCGGAGCCGCTGCACGGCAAGCTGTCGTCCATCCGTCACACCGACGACGGTGTCTTCAAGGGGCTGCCGGAGAAGTTCGACGTGACGCGCTATCACTCGCTGATCGTCGAGCGCAAAAGCCTGCCGGACGACCTCGAGGTCACGGCCGAGACGCCGGACGGCCTGATCATGGGGCTGCAGCACAAAACGCACCCGGTGCACGGCGTGCAGTTCCATCCCGAGAGCATCGCCTCGCAGCAGGGGCATGCGCTGCTCGCCAACTTCCTGCAGCTTGCCGGATTCAGCCCGAAGCGCCGCAATGCGCCCGGCGCTCGTGACGCCGCCTAAGATCCCTAAAAGGACGCCATGCCCGCCACCGAGCTGAAGCTTCTCATGCAGAAGGTGGCGACCGGCGCCAGCCTGACCGAGGGCGAGACCCGGGAAGCCTTCGAAACCATGATGTCGGGCGTCGCCAGCCCAGTGCAGATGGCGGCGTTCCTGATGGCGCTGAGGGTGCGCGGGGAGTCGATCCCCGAAATCACCGGGGCGACGCGCCTGATGCGCGAGCGCATGCTGCCGGTCGAAGCGCCGCCCGAAGCGGTCGATATCGTCGGCACCGGCGGCGACGGCCACAACACCTTCAATGTCTCGACCGCTGCGGCCATTGTTGCCGCGGGCGCGGGGGTGCCGGTCGCCAAGCACGGCAACCGCTCTGTCTCTTCGCTGTCGGGCGCCTCGGACGTGCTGACGGCACTCGGGGTCAAGATCGACGCTTCACCCATCGTCATCGGCCGCGAGATCGCGGAGGCCGGCGTCGGCTTCATGTGGGCGCCGATGCATCATCCGGCGATGAAGCATTGGGCACCGGCGCGCGCCGAGCTGGGCATCCGCACCATTTTCAACCTGCTCGGGCCGCTGGCCAATCCGGGCGGCGTGAAGCGGCAGGTGGTCGGCGTATTCAATGCCGCCTGGACCGAGCCGATCGCGGAAGCGCTGCATAACCTCGGGTCGGTGCATGCTTGGGTGGTGCACGGCTCGGACGGCCTCGACGAGATCACCACGACGGGCCCGACGCGGGTCACCGAGTTGAAGCAGGGCAACATTCACACCTTCGAAGTGCGCCCGTCCGATGCCGGGCTGCCGCCCGCGACGCTCGAAGACCTCAAGGGCGGGGATGCGACGGTCAACGCTGCAGCCATTCGCCAGCTGCTGGTCGGCGAGCAGGGTCCGTTCCGCGATATCGTGCTGCTGAATGCCGGAGCGGCGCTGATCGTCGGCGGCAAGGCGACGAGCCTGCGAGAGGGTGCCGAGCGCGCCGCGCGGGCTATCGACGACGGCTCGGCCGCCCGGGCTTTGGACAAGCTGGTGGCGGTGAGCAACGAGGCCACCTGAGGTCCGCTACTGCGGGTGCCCGGGCGGGCCGTAAATCCCCCCTGGAAAATCAGCGCACGTCAAATTTTGCCATTATTTGGCCAGAGGGTTGCACTGCCATTTTCGACCGGTAGATTTTGACCGGCAGACTTTGACCTGGCCCCGGGGGCGCAATTGATTCCTGCACGCTATTTGGCCAACGCCGCAGCGAGGCTGTTGCCGATTGCCGGCGTGCTGCTCGCCACATTCTTTTCAACCGCTTCGATCGCCAACGCGCAAGCCGCCGGATGCGAGGCAGCTCAGGGCGTGACGATGCTCGCCTCACCGCTCAGCCCGTGGAAGGGCGCGCCGCTGCGGGTGCTCATCACCTCCGAGCATCCTATCGAGGGCGCGCTGTCGCTCGTCGCGCCGGACGGCAAGATCGCCGCGACGACCAGCGACCGGTTCGGTGGTCCGCCCTACTCCTGGTATGCGGAAGTCCCGGCACCGACTGTGGGCACGTGGCAGGCCAAGCTGCTGAAGGGCGGCGCTGCCGACTGCGTTGCCTTCGCCGGCACGATCGATGTGCGCAAGGCTTCGGCGGGCGGCCCGCGGCAGACCGCCGGAAGCGTTTGGCCGGTGCGCGCGTCGTGGAACCGCGAAACGGAAAACCTCTACTCGGCGTGGATCGAGAAGCTGTTCGACGCGCCGCAGGATCAGGCGCTGTCGTGGAAGGCACTGCACGAGGTGCTGCGCGACAAGTCGCGTAACGCGCTGTTCAATCATCTCGGGCTTGGCGAGGACCAGAAGGGCCTCGTGATCCAGCCCGACTGCGCGGACCTTCCCTACTTCCTGCGCGCGTACTTCGCTTTCAAGATGGGCCTGCCGTTCGGGTACGCGAAATGCAATCGCGGCGGCGGCGGTCAGGCGCCGCGCTGTACGCAATGGTGGAACATCCAGAAGGAAGAGCCGCCGCCTCAACCTCCGGCGCCGAAGGTCGCTGCGGGCGGTGGTGGTGGCGGGCTGTTCGGTATGTTCGAGCCGCCGGCCATGGCGGCGCCGGCGATCAAGGTTCCGGTGCGCCCGCCAGGGCTGGTGCCGGGGTTCGGTTTCTATCTTCGCAATACGGTGGCCAACGGCGTGCACTCGGGATCGGGGCGCACTGCGAATGACGACGACGGCACGGATTACTATCCCGTCTCGCTGAAGCAGGAGACGCTGCGGCCGGGCACGATCTACGCTGATCCCTATGGGCACATTCTGGTGCTGGTGAAGCGTATTCCGCAGCAGGGCGGCGCGGCGGGCGTGTTCCTCGCCGTCGATGGGCAGCCGGACGGTACGGTGGCGCGCAAGCGGTTCTGGCGCGGCAACTTCCTCTTTGCGCAGGACCCGGCGCTCGGCTCGCCGGGCTTCAAGCGGTTCCGCCCTGTCGCGGGCTCGAAGGGCGGCGGCCTACGCCGTCTCACGAACGAGGAGATCGCAAAGAACTCCGAGTACGCGGATTTCTCGCTCGAGCAGTCGAAGCTCAGCGTCGAGGACTTCTACGACCGCATGGACGACGTCATGTCGCCGGCGCCGCTCGATCCGAAGGCAGCGATGCTCGATGCGATCACGTCGCTCGACGAGCAGGTGCGCACGCGCGTCACCTCGGTCGAGAACGGGCGCAAATATCAGACCGGCGGTGGCGCGGAGGTGTCGATGCCGGACGGCGCGTCGATCTTCGAGACCACGGGCGCGTGGGAGGACTTCGCCACGCCGTCGCGCGATCTGCGGCTGCTGATCGCTATCGACGTCGTGCGCGGTTTCCCGGAGCGCGTCGCGCGGCGGCCGGAGCGATATGCGATGCCGCAGGGCAAGAGTGCGGCCGACGTGAAGGCCGACCTCGACAGCGTGCTCGCTGGCGAGATGGGATCGCGCAAGTTCACCTACACGCGCACCGACGGGACGCCGTGGGAGCTGGCGCTGAAGGACGTGATCACGCGCACGGACGGGCTGGAGATGGCGTACAACGTCAACGATTGCGTCGAACTGAGATGGGGCGCTGTCGACGGCAGCGAGGAAGCCGCGACGTGCAAGCGGCGCGCGCCGGGCGCCCAGCGGTCGAAAATGACCGAATACCGCGAGTGGTTCAAAGACCGGCGGCGTCCGCCGCGGGCGTGACGCGCCGCAAAAAAAAATGCACGCCCTCGCGAGCGTGCATTCTCAACTTCAGCTAAATTCCGCTTAGCGTACCGGGTTGGACGAGTACGGCTTGGTGGTGGCCGCTGCACCTGGAGGCGTGCTCGGCGCGTTCGCGCTGTTGTCGTAGAGATCCTCCTGCTTCTGCGGCGCGGTCGGGATCTGGTCGGCCGAGCCGGGGTTGCCAGCGGCCGGGTCAGCGGCGTTGTTCACGCTCGGGGCCGGGACCTGATTCTTCGAGGCGTTCGGGTCATTGCCAAAGCCCGCCTCCTGGGCGAATGCGGCCGATGCGGTCAGGCCGATCACGGCCGCGATGGCGAGGGTTGACGCTTTCATTTTTAAACTCCTTGGTTCGCTTCTCCCCTGCCTCAACAACGTCCGGGTCTCCGCCGTGTTCCCGCGCCCATTCGCCTCTTGTTCTCATGTCCTTCATTAGACGTAGCGAAACCTCGGGGTGGCGGGAAACGGCCCTCCCGCCGACACGATGAATGGTGTATGGTTCGCGTTCGGAGCTTCGCGCATCTACCCCGGAGTACGCCCTATGACGCGCACTTTAGTCGCCCTCGCCTGCAGCATCGCCGCGCTCGCGGCATGCGGATCGGCGGCACAGGCTTGCATCTCCTGCGAATACACGCCCGAGGTGCTGAAGGCCGGCGAGAGCAAAGGCCGTAGCAGCTACGAGGCGCGGCCGTCGAGGCGCGTGCGCGATTACAGCGAGAAGCGCGAAGAGCGGTCGAGCAAAAAGCGTGTCACCAAGCGGGATAGCGAGCCGGTCAAATCCAAGTCGTCGACCGCAAGCAACGAGCGGGCGAAGGCGAAAGAGTCGACTGCGAGCCGCGAGGAGCCGAAGCAGGCCGTCGCGACGGCGAGCGTTGTGCCCGACGCGGCCGAGAACGAGCACTCGGCTATTACGACGAGCGGCTCCTCGATCGCCAATACGGTGAAGGCCGCCATCACGCCGCCCAAGACGGGTCCGCAGAACGAGAACTCGACGATCTCGCACGCGGTGGCGTCGAGCGATCCCCCGGAAGACGTGAAGAAGGTCGAGCAGACGGCGACCACCGATCACGGCGTCGGCTGCAAGAAGTACTTCCCGAGCACCGGCCTGACGCTGTCCGTACCCTGCGATCCGAACTGAGGTTCATCATCGCGCTCTGAACGGGAACCGACGGGCCTCGCGCCCGTTGGTGCGGGATGAGCAACATCCCAGCATATCCGTCTGCATCCGGCGCCGATCCATCGGCGCCCGTTCCACCGAAGCCCAACAAGCCGAATACGATCGAGCCGACGATCGACCCGGGGCCACCGCCGGTGCCTGATCCGACCGAACCACCGTTGCCGCCGGACCAGATTCCGCCGCCGGTCGTCGAGCCAGGCCCGCCCGATCCGGCAGTACGGTAGACACTCTCTCGCGCTCGGGCTTCGGCACTTGCCCCCTCACGCGCCGCTCATGCCATTGGCATTCGCGTCGGCCTCTCCCCACCGGGGAGAGGCTAGGTCAGCACTTTGGTCGGAACGCCCGCATAACCTCTCCCGGTGGGAGAGGTCGGAAGCGATCATCAGATCGCTTACGGGTGAGGGGTTTGTGCAGTAGGTCAGCGGGGGTCGGCGCTGGCCTTCTTCCCGGTGCCGCCCAGTGCCTCGTCGAAAGCGTCGGCGAGATCCTTGGCGCCCTTCAGCCGCGTCTCGCTGATCATCTTGGCGTCGGTCGCGGCGATGAGCTTGGCGACGGTGTTGTTGCGCGCCGCCACGGGGTTGCGTTCATAGCCGCCACGCTGGAAGAAGTTCGAGGTCGGCACCTTCTCGCGCAGCGCCTGGGGCATCGTGACCATGTCGATGCCGTTGCCGTCGCCGGTCAGGTTCATCATCTCCAGTTCGGCGGCGGTGAGCGGCTTGCGATAGCCCTTGCGGCGCGCGAAATCGACCGAGGTCGTCAGCTTGCGCGTCTGAAGCAGCGGCCCGACGTCGACATCGAGATTGAGTGCGTGGATGCCGATGCCCTTGGGCGTCCCGGCGAGGCGGCCGTGGGCGCTCCATTCGTTGGGCACGGTGCGCGCGAAGGCGATCATCTTTTTCAGCTTGGCGAGCTTGTCGTTGAGCTGCGCCTTGCGCTTGGCGTCGGCGCCTTCGAGCTTCGCCTGCACGGCAGCGACGAAGTCATCGCCGTCCTCGGCGAGCAGCGAAATGGTGTTGGTGGTGAGGAGCTGGTTGTAGCCCAGCGCGGTGGAGATAACTTTGGCCTTGGGGTCATACTCGCGGCCTGCCTGCACGTCGTACTTGCCGTCGCCACCCGATTCAAAGCCGTAGATCTTGACCGCAGCTTCCTTCGTCAGGCCGCCGGCCGCGGCGACCTTGGCGTAGGCGCGCTTGAAGGTCTTCTCGTCGGCCGGGTATTCGGGGACGAAGCCGAACTCCGCCTTGGCGTTGGCAAGGAAGTCCTCGACGTCCGACACCTCGCCACGCGTCTTGGAGTTGAGCGGGTTCTCGGGCATCGGCGGCCCGTTGTAGACCGGCGGCTGCTTCATCACGTAGTCGTCGGCCGTCATGGCGATCTTGTTTGCCTGCTTGGTGCGGCGGCGCGAGCGCTTCTCAGTTACGTCGCGCCAGTAAGGCGCCGCGATCTTCTCGAATGGCTCCCAGGCCTTGTTGTATTCGGCGAGCTTCCTGCGGTACTCGACCATCGCCGCCTTGACGGGCGCGGTCTCGCCTTCGTGCGATGAGGCATCACCGGCGAGGCCCGGGGGCGAATTCAGCACGATGCATGCAGCGGCAAGACACGCGGCCATCGCGACCAGAGCCGACGCAGGGGATCTCAGCATCCTCACTCCAAATCTCCGGCCTATCGCTGGCGCCACATCAGCGCCGCAGCGCGCAAGGTATATCCGATTTGTTTTGGGCAAAGGGAGGGTAAGAGTGCCCGATCGCCCGGAAGACTTGCCTGAGCATCATTAATCGCGTGGAAACGGGGCCATGGTGGCTGAATCGATTGAGTTGACTGACATTTTTCTGCGGATCATTGGCGCCTTCTATGCGTTTGCCGGCTTCGTCGCGACGCGCGTGGGCGCGATGTCCTACTTCCTCGACAAGGCGATCGCGGCAATTGCAGCGAAGAAGCCGAGCCGGATCGAGACGGCGCAGGCGGTCTGGCTGCTCTCCGCCGCGGCGCTGGTTCTCGCCGGAGGCGTGCTGCTGATGGCCGGACTGCAGCTCGCCGTGTTCGTGTTCATCGCCTCCAGCCTCGGGCAGGCGCTCTACATCTACGTCCTGGCACCGTGGTACTTCGACCGCGAGGAGCCGGCCGATGCGCGCGGACGGCGGCAGACCACCAATGCCTTCGTCATCTATTCGGCGGCGACCGCGTTCATCGTCTGGGCGGCGTGGCGCGGGCGGCTGACGCCCCTCGGCGAGGCGACGACGTTCGAGCTTGTTGCCGTGGCTGCAGCACTGCTGCTCTATGCGGGCTATGTCGTGCGCCTCGTCTGGTGGTCGCCGCGACAAGCGGATCGACCGGCGTGGAGCGCGATCTCCGAGGACGACACGCCGGCGCGGCCGCTGCATACGTCGCAACGCATCAAGCTGATGGCGGACTACGGCTGCGATCCGATCTGGGCGATGGACGACGATCTG
>CALRVN010000190.1:0-7911 GCA_943371625.1 Hyphomicrobium sp. CS1GBMeth3 | reverse complement strand
CCGATTACTGAAAAATACGGCCACAGAACGGGTTACGCTGAACGCTACAAACTCATCGTTGTGCCGGACGGTGACTCAAAGAGCATCGTTTTGGGGCCTCTTTACGGCGCCTCCACACGTGCCTCGACGATGCAGCGATGATCCCTGTCCGAGCGGTTACCATAACCGGGAGGGACTTCGGTCAGGTTAATCGGCAGCGGTTGGCGCTTATATTGCAACGCAAAAAGAACTTGAAGATTTGTGCATTGCGGATAAAAATCGTGATCGGGTGAAGGCCTGATCGGGCCGGGGGCACTGCGCACGTTTCGTGAGTCTCTCTAGGACACGGATGGCACCATGATTAAAAATTTCGAAGACATACAGAAGCTCAATCAGACCAACGTCGACAGCGCCATGAAGATCATGGGTGAGTGGAACAAGAGCTGGCAGGCGATCGCCGCCGAGATGAGCGATTACACCAAGCGCTCGTTCGAAGAAGGCAGCTCGACCCTCGAGAAGCTGATGGGCTCGAAGTCTGTCGAGCAGGCTGTCGAGATCCAGACCAGCTACGCCAAGCGCGCCTACGACGACTACATGCAGCAGGTCTCCAAGATCGGCGGCATGTACGCTTCGCTGGCCAAAGAGGCCTACAAGCCGGTCGAGAAACTCCTGCAAAACGGCGCCTGAGCCTCTCCGGCTCCGTCAAGTGCGGCATCAAAAACCAAGGCCCGGCCCACGCCGGGCCTTTTTTGTGTCCGCTTGCCTCCCCATCATATGTGATCCGGGCCCACTGGGCCGGGGTTCTCCGCTAGCGTTCGCCGCCCAAAACGACCTCTGGACGATGCGCGAGGGCAATTTGCAGCCGCGGTCCTCGTTGCGTATCGTGCGACATCACACAGCGCGCGAGCGCGATCGAAATGCGGGCCGCTGCAACACGCATGGGCTCCAAGGCGGACGTTGGCAAGAATGACGAAGACGCTGACGCTGGGGCGCCCCGACCTCTCTTGGATGAGAGTCCACGATTGGACGGGAGCCAAGAACGATCCTCCAGGCAAAGAGCCGCCGGGCAAAGACGGCGGCAACGAGGATGGTCGTACCGGCATTGCTACGAAGACGCGACCGAAGACAAAGAAGCCGAGCCTCTACAAGGTACTTCTGTTGAACGACGACTACACGCCGATGGAATTCGTCGTTCTGGTGCTGGAAAAGTTCTTCGCGAAAGGACGCGATGAGGCGACGCGCATTATGCTGCACGTGCATCACAAGGGTGTCGGGATCTGCGGAGTCTACCCATATGAGGTCGCAGAAACCAAAGTGACGCAAGTCATGGATTTTTCACGCCAGAACGGTCATCCTCTTCAGTGCACCATGGAGAAAGAGTAGGTAAACCTTGCCATCGTTCTCGAAGAGCCTGGAAAGCGCCCTGCATCGGGCGCTTGAAGCCGCCAACGAGCGCAGCCACGAATACGCGACGCTCGAACATCTGTTGCTAGCTCTTCTCGACGATCGAGATGCCGCCGCGGTCATGCGGGCCTGCACGGTGGATCTCGACACGCTGCGCTCGCGCGTAACGAATTATCTCGACAATGATCTATCCGCTCTCGTCTCCAAGGAGGCGACCGAGGCGCAGCCGACGACTGGTTTCCAGCGTGTGATTCATCGCGCCGTCGTCCACGTGCAGTCCTCGGGCCGCGAGGAGGTCACCGGCGCCAACGTGCTCGTCGCCATCTTCGCCGAGCGCGAGAGCCATGCTGCGTACTTCCTGCAGGAGCAGGAGATGACGCGCTTCGACGCCGTTCAGTACATCAGCCACGGCATCGCCAAGCGCCCAGGCATGAATGAGCCGCGCCACGTGCGTGGCGTCGACGAGGAGCAACAGGAGGGCGAGGAGCGCAAGCCCGGCCAGGACGCGCTCAATACCTACTGCGTCAACCTCAATCGCAAGGCGCGCGACGGCAAGATCGATCCGCTGATCGGCCGCGAGCAGGAGGTGCTGCGCACCATCCAGGTGCTCTGCCGTCGCCAGAAGAACAACCCGCTGCTCGTGGGCGATCCCGGCGTTGGCAAGACCGCCATCGCTGAAGGTCTCGCGCGCAAGATCATCAAGGGCGAAGTCCCTGAGGTACTACAGGACGCCACGATCTTTGCGCTCGACATGGGCGCGCTGCTCGCCGGGACCCGCTATCGCGGCGACTTCGAGGAGCGCCTCAAGGCCGTGATGAAGGAGATCGAGAACTATCCGGGCTCGATCCTGTTCATCGACGAGATCCACACCGTCATCGGTGCCGGCGCCACCTCGGGCGGCGCCATGGACGCTTCGAACCTTCTGAAGCCGGCACTCCAGTCGGGCAGCGTGCGTTGCGTCGGCTCGACGACCTACAAGGAGTACCGTCAGCACTTCGAGAAGGATCGCGCGCTCGTGCGTCGCTTCCAGAAGATCGACGTGAAGGAGCCGACGGTCGAGGACTCGATTGCGATCCTCAAAGGCTTGAAGCCCTACTTCGAGAGCTTCCATAAGCTGAAGTACACCAACGAGGCCATCCGCACTGCGGTGGAGCTTTCGGCGAAGTACATCCACGACCGCAAGCTGCCCGACAAGGCGATCGACGTGATCGACGAAACGGGCGCTTCGCAGATGCTCGTGCCGGAAGGCAAGCGCAAGAAGAAGATCACGGTGAAGGAAATCGAGGCGACCGTCGCCACCATGGCGCGCATCCCTCCGAAGACCGTCACCAAGTCCGACGCCGAGGTCCTCATCAATCTTCAGAAGGATTTAAAGCGCGTCGTGTTCGGACAGGACCAGGCAATCGAGGCGCTCTCCGCCGCGATCAAGCTGTCGCGTGCCGGACTGCGCGAGCCCGAGAAGCCGATCGGCTGCTACCTGTTCTCAGGACCGACCGGCGTCGGCAAGACCGAAGTCGCCAAGCAGCTCGCCGACCTAATGGGTATCGAGCTGCTGCGCTTCGACATGTCCGAATACATGGAGAAGCACACCGTGAGCCGCCTCATCGGCGCGCCTCCCGGCTACGTCGGCTTCGATCAGGGCGGCCTCCTCACCGATGGCGTTGACCAGCATCCGCACTGCGTGCTGCTGCTCGTCGAGATCGAGAAGGCGCATCCAGACCTCTACAACATCCTTCTGCAGGTCATGGATCACGGCAAGCTCACCGATCACAACGGCAAGTCGGTCGACTTCCGCAACGTCATCCTCATCATGACGACGAACGCAGGCGCGTCCGACATGGCCAAGCCGGCGATGGGCTTCAATTCCTCGAAGCGCTCGGGTGAGGATACGGAGGCGATCAACCGGATGTTCACGCCGGAATTCCGCAACCGTCTCGACGCCGTCGTGCCGTTTAGTGGTTTGCCGCCCGAGGTCATCACCAAGGTCGTCGAGAAGTTCATCTTCCAGCTCGAAGCGCAGCTCGCGGACCGCGGCGTGATGATCGAACTGGGCGAGGAAGCGACGCTTTGGCTGGCGGCGAAGGGCTACGACGACAAGTTTGGCGCTCGCCCGCTGTCGCGCGTGATCCAGGAGCACATCAAGAAGCCGCTCGCTGACGAACTTCTGTTCGGCAGGCTCGAGCATGGCGGCACCGTCAAGGTGGTCGTCGAAGGCAAGGGTGAGGATTCAAAGCTCACCTTCGAGTTCCTGGCGCCCGATCCGACCAAGCGCGCCAAGGCCAAGTCGGCTGACGACGAGGAAGACGGCGACGAAGAGGAAGAGCCGCAGACGGTGCTGGTCGAAGCCGCGCCACGCAAGGCGCTGCCGAGCCCGAAGGAGCGCAAGGAGCGTCCGCCTAAGGCTTCCGGCGGCGCGGTTCCAAACGTTCCCCGCCGCAAGGACGAATAGTTCCTTCAGCGCCTAGCCAAGATTGAGGAAAGCGCCGGATAAACTCCGGCGCTTTTTTTTGCTTCACGCCGCGCGCACAAGAACTGTGCAGACGAGACCGACGCTTCGCGTCGCATTGACGTTGCGACCGCAGCTTGGTGTTCTCGGAGTAGCTCGGCTTGGTTGAGATTTGGGGTGGCGCTCACATGAGTTCAGGACCGGAAGTCGAAGCACCATTCCTCGAAAGCGTGCTCGGCCGCATGAACGGCTTTCTCTACCGCTGCAGGGCCGACAAGGAATTCACGATGCTCGAGCTGACTTCCGGCTTCGAGCGCTGCTTCGGCATCAACGCCGGCGAGATCCTCGGCAATCAGGTGCGCTCGTTCGCTTCCCTCATTCATCCCGACGACGCGGCCGCGGTCGATGAGGCGGTGGTCAAAGGCCTCGAGCGCCGCGAGAACTGGAACGTCAATTACCGGCTGCAGAATGCAGCGGGGCGCTACGTCTGGGTCCATGAGGACGGTGGCGGGGTCTTCGATTCAACCAACACCGTCGCCTATCTGGAAGGCGCGGTCTTCGACATGCACCAGCTCTATGTCAGCCTGAGCGCCCAGTTCAAACAGCCCGACGAAGCGTGACAGCCCGACGCCCAATATGACGGAGGACCGGCCCTCACGGTCCCGGGCCTGTCCGTTTAGCAAAATGCGGCGCTGCCGTTAGCAGAACTCATGATTCGCAAAGCCCCTGAGGCCCGCCTAGAGTGCCCCAAAAGAAGTAAGGGTTCGGGGGAACGCACATGGCTGTCACAGGGGCGGAATCCGTCTCCGCATCGCACGATGGAATAACGTCCAGCGAGCGTCGCGTCATTTTCGCTTCGTCGCTCGGCACCGTCTTCGAGTGGTACGACTTTTACCTCTACGCGACGCTGGCCCCGTTCTTCGCCGCACTGTTCTTCCCGCCTGGCAACGACACCGCGGCACTCCTCTCAGCCTTCGCAACCTACGCCGCCGGCTTCCTGGTGCGCCCGTTCGGCGCCATCATCTTCGGCCGCGTTGGAGACCTCGTTGGCCGCAAGTACACATTTCTCGTCACCATCCTCGTGATGGGCTTCGCCACCTTCGCCGTCGGCCTGCTGCCGACGTTCTCCGACTCGACGATCTACGGCATCACCATCCCGGGCATCGGCTGGCTCGCGCCCGTTCTGCTCGTGACGCTTCGGTTGCTGCAAGGTCTCGCGCTCGGTGGCGAGTACGGTGGCGCCGCGACCTACGTCGCCGAGCATGCCCGCCCCGGTAAACGCGGTTTTGCGACCTCGTGGATACAGACCACGGCGACGCTCGGCTTTTTCATGGCTCTGCTGGTCATCGGCGCCTGTCGCTTTTACTTCTTCGATGCTGCAACGTTCGCTGAGTGGGGCTGGCGCGTCGCCTTCCTCGTCTCGCTCGTTCTGCTCGTCTTCTCCGTCTACATCCGGCTCAAGCTGCACGAGAGCCCGGTGTTCACGCGCATGAAGAATGAAGGCAAGGGCTCCAAATCGCCGATCACGGACAGCTTTTTCCGCTATCCCAACAACAAGTACGTGCTGCTCGCTTTGCTTGGCGCAACCGCCGGCCAGGGTGTCGTCTGGTACACGGGGCAGTTTTACGCGCTGTTCTTCCTCACCATCACCGCCAAGGTCGATCCGCTCACGGCCTACGGGCTGATCGCCGCGTCACTCATCATCGGCACGCCGTTTTTCATCTTCTTCGGATGGCTGAGCGATAAGATCGGGCGTCTGAAGATCATCCTCGCCGGCTGCCTTATCGCGGCTTTGACTTACTTCCCGCTGTTCGCGCTGTTGGCGCAAGCCGCCAACCCCGATTTGGTCGCATTCCAGCAGAAGACGCAGCTGTCGCTCAGCGTCGATCCGGCGCAGTGCAACTTCCATATCTTCGTCGGGCCGTGGTCGAAGTTCACCGAGTGCGACAAGGCCAAGGACCACATCAGCAAGCTCGGCCTCTCGTTCGAGACCAAGGACGCTGGTACCGGCGCCCCCGTCGTTCTCACCGTCAACGGCGCCGAGGTGAAGCCTTTCTCCACCGACGCCTACAACGAGGCGCTCGTCGTTGCCGGATATCCGAACCTCAAGCGCGATACGAAGGACGGCAAGACCGTCTACACGCCCGTGCCGGCCGACCCCGATAAGATCGACTGGCTGCTGGCGCTCGGCATCCTCGTCCTCTTTTTGATTTACGTGGCGATGGTCTACGGCCCGATCGCCGCCTACCTCGTCGAGCTATTCCCGACCAGCATCCGCTACACCTCGATGTCGCTGCCCTATCACATCGGCAACGGCTGGTTCGGCGGCATGCTCCCGCTGCTCGCGACGGCCATCGTTGCCTGGGCGGGGAACATCTATGCCGGGCTCTGGTATCCGGTTGTCGTGGCGCTGGGCACTTTCGTCATCGGCCTCCTCTTCCTGCGCGAGACCAAGGATCGCGACATCACCGAGATCTAACGTCGCCTAATCAACTCGAGGGAACCTGCCGGCATTGGCGGGTTCCTTTACCTAACCGCGCGATACTCCAAATATTCGTGGTGACCGCCAGTTGACGCTACAGCGCTCTCGGCGGCCGAAGCCACATGGAGGAAGCCGCCATGAAGCGATTCTCGTTCAGCACCGGGATTGCCGTTACTGCCCTGTTCGGCGGCCTGATCGCGCCGATGCTCGCCGCACCTGCGCAAGCCCGCGGCGGCATTTGGGCCGAGCGCCCGTCCTCGCGCATTTCAGTCGGACGCATCATTCGCGTCCCGTCTTCGCGCTATGACCGCGACGTGCGCTACTACAACAGCCCGCGCGCCTATCGCAACGTATGCGGTTACGGCGACTGCCAGTGCCTGCGTTCCATGGCGGTGCGTACCGGCAACCCGATCTGGTGGGACAAGTACCAGGCCTGTAGCGGCTGAGCCTGCAACGGCTTCGCCTCTAGGCCTTCAGCGCCGCGCGGATCTTCTCCGCGTGCGCGGCAAGCACGTCCGCCTTTTCCATCTCGCGACCATGCGGCATCAGCGGCACGCCTTCGTGCCGCGGGATCACATGGAAATGCAGATGGAAGACCGTCTGCCCGCTGGCCGGCTCGTTGAACTGCACCACCGTGACGCCATCCGCCGCGAACGCCTCTTTCACCGCGGCCGCCGTGCGCTGCACTACTGGAATTACCTTGGCCAGCACCGCGGGATCGGCATCGAGCAGGTTACGCGATGGCGCTTTCGGCACGATCAGCGTATGGCCCGGCGCCTGCGGCATGGCATCCATGAACACCAGCGTATCGGCGTCCTCGTACACCTTGTGCGAGGGAATCTCGCCGCGCAGGATTTTGGCGAACACGTTGCTGTCGTCGTAGGACATGCGGGCCTCCCGTAAGCTGCGCGCTTGTTAAACGGATCGCTGCACGCCCCGTCAAGCTGCGTGTTTCACGACACTTCGCCTTTGCGATAAGGACCGTAGGTCGCGAGCTCGACGATGCTCTCTGCAACGGCCGCACGCTCGCCGTCGAGATAGCGTGCAATCGCACGGCGCAAACCAGGGTCGGCGATGAAGTGCGCAGAATAAGTCGGTGTCGGCAGATAGCCGCGGGCCAGCTTGTGTTCGCCCTGCGCCCCGGCTTCGACGCGCGGCAGCTTGTGCGCGATGGCATAGTCGATCGCCTGATAGTAGCAGAGCTCGAAATGCAGGCACGGGTGATGCTCGGTTGATCCCCAGTAGCGCCCGTAAAGGCAATCGCCGCCGATGAGGTTCAACGCCCCCGCGATGTATTTCTTGCCGCGCCGCGCGATCACCAACAGACATCGATCGGCCATCGTCTCGCCAAGCAGCGAGAAGAAACGTCGATTGAGATACGGACGCCCCCACTTGCGGCTGCCCGTATCCGAGTAGAACGCGAAGAACGCGTCCCAATGCTTCTCCAGAATGTCCGCGCCGATGAGTTGCTCGATGACGATGTCACCGCTCACCGCCTCCGCGCGCTCCTTGCGCACGGCCTTGCGCTTGCGCGAGGCGAGCGATGAAAGAAAATCGTCGAACGTCGCGTAGCCGGCGTTGCTCCAGTGAAACTGCTGAT
>CALRVN010000189.1:0-7974 GCA_943371625.1 Hyphomicrobium sp. CS1GBMeth3 | reverse complement strand
CGCCCGCGATGTCCCGCGCCAGCCGTTGATGCTCGGGCGGCAGCGCGCTCGGCACCGTCGAAGTACGCAGTATCCCGCCCTCGTGATGGTTCTGCGGGATGTCGTAGAAGCGCATCTCCCCGCCGACGCCGCGCACCAGCAGCACCGACACCTCGAACTTGAAAGCGACCATGGCCTCGAGCGTCGCCGGCGCCCGGCCGATAGCCTCAAATGCCGCGCCGATCTCGTCCGCCGCGGATATGCGTGCCTGCCCCTTGCCGTCATAGCCGAGCCGGCGCGTCTTCAGGATCGACGGCGCACCGACCGTAGCGATTGCCGCCGCAAAGTCGTCCGGACTGTCGACCGGCGCAAAGCGCGGCAGCGGCAGCCCGAGCGAAGCAATGAAGTTCTTCTCCTTCAGCCGGTCCTGCGCCACCTCGAGCGCCTTGAGACCGGGACGCACCGGACGCACACGCTCTACCGCGGCAGCAGCCTCGACCGGCACGTTCTCGAATTCGTAAGTGACGACATCGGTCTCGGCCGCGAACGCGGCGATCCGCTCCAGGTTCTCGTAGGCGCCGATGGTCGTCGACGCCGAAACGTCGGAAGCCGGCCCCGGCACGTCGCTATAGATGTGGCACTTGAAGCCGAGCTGCGCGGCCGAAACCGCCAGCATGCGGCCAAGCTGGCCGGCACCCAGAATGCCGATCGTCGAGCCGGGCGGAAGCATCACGACCAACCCTCACGCATCCTTGGGGCTCTCGGCAACACCGGACGTCCGCGCAGCGCGATAGGCTTCGACGCGCTTCAGCAGCCCCTCGTCGCTCGTCGCCAGAATCTGCGCCGCGAGGATGCCGGCGTTCGTCGCCCCGGCTTCGCCAATGGCCAGCGTTCCGACCGGCACGCCCGCCGGCATCTGAACGATGGAATAAAGGGCATCTTGGCCATTGAGCGCCGTCACCGGGATCGGCACACCAAGCACCGGCAGCGGCGTCAAAGAAGCCGTCATACCTGGCAGATGCGCCGCCCCGCCGGCCGCTGCGATGATCACCTTGAGGCCGCGCGACTTGGCCGACTTCGCATATTCGAACATCCGCTCAGGCGTGCGGTGCGCGGAGACGATACGCGCCTCGTAAGGCACCTTCAGCTCGCCGAGAATTTCCGCGGCTTTCCTGAGCGTCGGCCAGTCGGACTGGCTGCCCATGATGATCCCGACGACGGCTTTCCCGGTGGTCATTTTCTGCTGCGTCCGGCCAAGGAAAGCGGGGGGATTACAGGAGCCGGCCCGCCAATACAAGTGTCTCGTGCGGCTTGGCGGTTCCTTAGCCTCGATGCGCCACCATGCCGTCTCCGGTCGGACATGACCGGTGACGAATAGAGGGCAGACTATGGACGGGGTGCGTGCGCGCAGGGCAATGGCCGCGGGCATGATCGGCAACGTACTGGAATGGTACGATTTTGCCATTTACGGGTTCTTTGCCGTCTCGATCGGACGCCACTTCTTCCCCGGCGAGGACCCGCTGGCGCAGCTCCTCTCGGCATTCGGCGTCTTCGCGGCCGGGTACCTCATGCGCCCGCTCGGCGGCGTTCTCATCGGCCATATCTGCGATCACTTCGGACGCCGGTCGGCACTCATTGCGTCCGTGTCGGCGATGGCCGTGCCGACGTTTCTCATCGGCATTCTGCCCGGCTACGAAACGATCGGCGTCGCGGCGCCAATCGCACTGACCATGTTGCGCATGCTCCAGGGCATCGCCCTCGGCGGCGAATACCCCAGCTCGATGGTCTTCCTCGTCGAGCATGCACGCGACGGACGTCGCGGCATGATGGGCGGCCTCGCCGGCATCGGCGCCGTCTGCGGTCTCCTGCTCGGCTCGAGCGTCGGCGCCGCCCTCTCGGCCATCATGCCCACCGACGCGCTCGAAGCCTGGGGCTGGCGCATCCCGTTCCTGGCCGGGCTCGGCATCGGCCTCGTCGGCAATTTGATCCGGCGCCACGTCGCCGAGACGATCCCCGAGCACCACGGCGAGCATCCTGCAATCGTCGAGGTGGTTCGCAGCCATTGGAGGCTCGTCGCCCGCATCGCCGCCGTCTCATCGTTCAACGCCGTCGCCTTCTACCTGCTTTTCGTATTCCTCGTCAGCTCGATGCAGGTCATCGACGGCTTCGCCCCTTCAACCGCGCTGCTGATCAACTCCGTCAGCATGGCCGCGCTCATCCCCTGCTACGTGATCGGCGCCTGGCTGTCCGACCGCTACGGCCGCAAGCCCATCATGCTGGCCGCGGCGGCAGCGGGGCTCGTAACGGCCTGGCCGCTCTTCTGGCTGATGAACGAGCCGGAGCCACTGCACGTCCTCGCCGGACAGCTCGGAGCCGCGATCTTCCTCGGGCTCTACAGCTCCGCGCTGCCGACTCTCATCGTCGAGGCCGCCCCCGCGCACGTCCGCTGCACGGCGGTGGCGCTAGGCTACAATCTTTGCCTCGGCATCGTTGGTGGATTGACGCCCTTCGGCGCCACCCTGCTCGTCGAGGAGACGGGAGACAGCATGGCTCCGGCGTTCCTCGTAATGGGAGCTGCCGTGCTCGCCTTCCTTGCCGTTCTGACGTTCAAGGAAACATATCGCCTGCCGCTGCAGGGAAGCCTCGTCGATCCGGTCAACGAGCAGACCTCATCGGCGCCGGCGTTTGCACCGGCAGAGTAGGGCAAGACGCTATGCGATGATGTCGGGGAGAAGCTGATCCTCGATCGCAATCATGCGATCCTTGATGGCGAGCTTCTTTTTCTTCAAACGTTTCACCAGCAACTGATCGGCTGATGCTGAATCTTCGAGCAATATGATTTGGTCGTCGAGCTCACGGTGCTCCGCCCTGAGCTTGGCGAGTTCGTCCCGAAGCTCTCTGTCGTCGATGCGTTTCATTGGCCGGCTGGTCAATGCCCCTCTTCACCCACCGCCGCGAGCGCGCGGACTATCGTCCTGTTCCCGTCAGATAGCAAGCACTTGGCATGCTCGCCGTGACGCTAAGGTCGTCTATGTCGCTGACACTGCGCCGATAAGCATTGCTAAGCCGCGGGTTCCCATTTGCATCAAAAATTACGCGGCCGCTGAACCTCGATCTTGTTGGACATCGCCACAATCGTCTGGCACGCTAGGCTGTCTCTTCAACATCTCATGGAGGTCCATGATGGCGCTTGCTGCTCACATCCAAGAGCTAGCGGAGAAGCACAAACTTCTCGAGCGTAAGATTGAAGCAGAGGCATCCCGCCCTGGTTCGGATGACCTGGAAATACAACGTCTCAAACTCGAAAAGCTGAAGCTCAAGGACGAGATCGTTCGTCTGAGCGAGACGCGCCACTAGGCAGGCCCCCTCGACGATCAGGCGAGCGGTCGCCGCTCGCCTCTCCCCCGATCACTCATCGGCAGCCTCGAGAGCAACGAGCTCCGCCTCCGAAGGACGCGCGCAACCTCACGCGTCCTTCGCCAACTCCCGCAGCTTGAATTTCTGGATCTTCCCCGTCGACGTGCGCGGTACCTCCGCAAACACGATGTGCCGCGGGCATTTGAACTTCGCCAGCCGGTCGCGGCACCAGGTCATCAGCTCATCCATCGTCGCTTCCATGCCGGGCCGCAGCTCGACAAACGCGCACGGCGTCTCTCCCCACTTGTCGTCCGGCTTGGCGACGACCGCGCAGTAGGCGACGGACGGGTGCTTGTAGATGACGTCCTCGACCTCGATCGACGAGATGTTCTCGCCGCCCGAGATGATGATGTCCTTCGACCGGTCCTTCAGCTGGATGTAGCCGTCCGGGTAAAGCACGCCGAGATCGCCAGAGTGGAACCAGCCGCCCTCGAACGCCTCGGCTGTCGCCGCGGCGTTCTTCAGATAGCCCTTCATCACGATATTGCCGCGGAACATGACTTCGCCGATCGTCTGGCCGTCGGCGGGCACCCGCTCCATCGTCGTCGGATCAAGAACGGTAAGATCCTCCAGCGCAAGATAGCGCACACCCTGCCGCGTCCGCTTGAACGCCCGACCCGCTTCGTCGAGGTCATTCCACTCCAAGTTCCACTCGTTGACGACCGCCGGCCCGTACGTCTCCGTGAGCCCGTAGAGATGCGTCAGGTGGAAACCGGCTGCTGCCATCGCATCCATCACCGACTGCGGTGGTGGAGCTGCTGCGTGGTTGAACGACACGCGATGGCTGATCGTCCGCCGCTCGTCCGGCGTCGCATTCAGCAGCGTCGCCATCACGATCGGTGCGCCCGAAATATGCGTGACACCGTGATCGACGATCGCGTCGTACATCGCCTTGGCGCGCACCCAGCGCAGGCAGACGTGCGTGCCCGCAACGGCTGACAGCGACCACGGGAAGCACCACCCATTGCAGTGGAACATGGGCAGCGTCCACAGGTACACCGGGTGCTGGCCCATTCCAGCTTCAAGATTGTTCGCGTAGCACATCAGCGCCGCGCCGCGGTGATGGTATACGACCCCCTTCGGGTTGCCCGTGGTGCCGGACGTGTAGTTGAGCGCGATGGCGTTCCACTCGTCAGCCGGCATCTTCCATGCGAATTCTGGATCGCCCGCCGCGATGAAATCTTCGTATTCGACGTCAGACAAACGCTCGCCCGACTGCGGGAATTCGGGATCGTCGTAGTCGACGACGGTCGGCTTCACCGTTGCCAGCTCCAGCGCCGCCTTGCAAAGGGGCGCGAACTCGCGATCGGTGATGAGGAATTTCGAGTCCCCGTGGTCGAACTGGAAGGCCACGACCGGCGGATCGAGGCGCGTATTGATGCTGTGCAGGATTGCCCCGATCATCGGCACGGCGTAGTGCGCCTCCAGCATGGCCGGAGTATTGGCCAGCAGCACCGAAACTGTATCGCCCTCCGCGATGCCGGCCCGCTCCAGCGCCGACGCCAGACGCCGGCAGCGGGCATAGAACTCGGCATAGGAATAGCGCCGGTTCCCGTGAATGATCGCCGTGTGGTTCGGATAGACGAGCGCCGCCCTCTGCAGGAACTGAAGCGGCGTCAGAGGCTGATAGTTGGCGGGGTTTTTGTCGAGATTTTCATTGAACGGATTGGAGGGCATGGAAGGCCGGCGCTCGCTGAAGGCTGCAGCGGAATATCCGCAGTGTTCGCAAAACGCTAGCGAAAGCAACTGCGGCGGGCAATGCCGGAGATGCCTTACCGTCCCTGTGCGGTGATGTTGCGCCAATCCTCCAAAATCTGCACACGCCGTCTGTTGCGCGCGCAGATATGGGGCTAAGCTCAACCTTTCACATGGTCTGCCAACAGGAGATGGCCATGAGCGAACTCAAACAGCAGTCGATCGCATTGTGGATCTTGCTGATGCTGCTCATCCTCGTGCCTTGGGCATTGGAATAGTCAGCGCGACCTGAAGGTGCGCATCCCGGCCCCAGCCCAGGGTGGGCAGCGGCCGGTTGATCGCTGCAGCCTGACGCCGTAGCCGGCTTACTCCGGCTCTTCCTCGTTGGTGCGCTGCTCGCCGCCGGACATCTCTTTGAGCTTGGCGAAGACGCGCGCTTGCTCTTCCTGCTCGGTCTCCTCACGCTCTTCCTCATGGCGAGGCTGCATGATTTCCGCGCGGCGTTCGGCCGGTGCCGTCGTTTCCTCGGTAGGAAGGAGCGTGCCGGCCTTCTCGACGTCCGGTAGATCCTTGCGATCGCCACGGCGTGCCGCCTTCCTGACCTCGGCGTCGAGATCGATCTGCGAGCACAGGCCCAGCGTGACCGGGTCCTGAGGTGTCAGGTTCGGGGCATTCCAGTGGCTGCGGTCGCGGATCTGCTGGATCGTCGGCTTGGTCGTGCCGACCAGACGCATGATCTGGCTGTCCTTCAGCTCAGGATGGTTGCGCAGCAGCCAAAGCACCGCATTCGGCCGGTCCTGGCGGCGCGAGACTGGCGTATACCGCGGCCCCTTGCGGGTGGGCGTCTCGGGGACGACCACCTTCGGCTCGGCGAGATGCAACGGACGCGATGAATTCTGCTCCGAATCCTCGATCTCCTCGCGGGTCAGCTGCCCGGAAGTGACGGGGTCCAGACCTTTGATGCCCTGAGCCACGTCACCGTCGGCAATGCCCTTCACCTCGAGCACATGCAGGCCGCAGAATTCCGCGATCTGGTCGAACGTCAGCGAGGTGTTCTCGACGAGCCATACGGCCGTCGCCTTGGGCATCAGGGGTCTGCGATCGCTCATAGGGGCTTAACCTCCGGCTTCCTGCGTCGGTCCGCAGGGCCAAGTATTTTGGGGCAACTGGGGAATGGGCGCTTATAGACCTTGAGGGCCGTTCCGGCAACCGGGGCCGTTGGCCTTGGTTGAGGTTCCGCTCACCCTCCCGTGTTGCCCCTGGAAGGCGGCGCGATTGACCATGATCGCTCCAGGCCCTATCAGCCCCGGAGCGTGAATCATCGGTCTGATCAAAAGACTAGAGCAAAATCGCGATTCAAAGAAAAGCGAGCTTGCTCTAGTGTCGCCACCGACTGCCGCAGCGACACTGGAACGGGAAGGGATGCGACATGGGCGAGACGCCGAAGAGCGTTTATTTCGAAGACCTTAGCATCGGTCAGGAAGCGAGCACGAGCAACACGGTCACCGCCGACGTGATCCGCGGCTTTGCCGACGTCTCGGGCGACCGGAATCCCGTTCATATCGACGCCGAATATGCCGCGACGACCATCTTCAAGGAGCGGATTGCCCACGGAATGTTGGCGGCCGCCTACATCTCGGCAGTATTCGGGATGAAGCTCCCGGGCCCCGGCGCGATCTATATTTCGCAGACCCTGAACTTTAAGGCGCCGGTCAAGATCGGCGACGTCGTCGTCACCACCGTCAAGGTGGCCGAACTCATCCCCGAGAAAAAGCGCGCACGCTTTGAATGCGTCTGCTCGGTCAACGGCAAGCCCGCCGTACAGGGCGATGCTGTGCTGATGGTCCCGGCGCGCCCCGCCTGACCGACGCCCAAGCATCGGCGGCCTGAACTGACGAATTTCGCGATCAGGACACTAGAGGCGATCCGATGCGCATCGTTCACGGTTATAAGGACGTGCCGCCGGAGGCCCGCGGCGCCGTGCTCGCCATCGGCAATTTCGACGGCGTGCATCGCGGCCATCAGGCGTTGCTGCGGTCGGCAGCCGCCATCGGCCAGGAGCTTGGAGCGCCGTCCGCGGCCCTCGTGTTCGAGCCCCACCCGCGCGAGTTCTTCCATCCCGAGGAACCGCATTTCCACCTGACGCCGCTGCCGCAGAAGCTGAAGCTGTTCGAGCGCGCCGGCCTCGACATTGCCGCGGTGCTGCCCTTCGACGCCGCCCTCGCGGCTCTTTCCGCCGACGACTTCGTGAAGCGCGTCCTCGTCGACGGGCTTGGCGCCCGTCACGTCATCATCGGCCACGACTTCTTCTTCGGCCGCAAGCGCGGCGGCACCCCGGAAACGATGCGCGATGCAGCCGCGAAGTACGGCTTCGGCCTCACCATCATCCCGCCCGTTGCCGAGGACGGCGAGGTCTTCTCCTCCAGTTCCATTCGCCTCCGCCTCGCGCAGGGCGACGTCAAAGGCGCCGCGCGCCTCCTCGGGCGCACATGGTGCATCGAGGGCAAGGTCGTAGGTGGCGCCAAACGCGGCACCGGCCTGGGCTATCCCACCGCCAACATCCCGCTCCCGCGCGGCACCGCGCTAGGTCACGGCATCTACGCGGTGCGCGTGAACTTCGACGGGCAAAGCCATGAAGGCGCGGCCTATCTCGGAACCCGCCCCACCTACGACGACGGCATGCCGGTCCTGGAGGTGTTCCTGTTCGATTTCGACGGCGATCTTTACGGCCACGTCATCGAGGTCGAGTTCGTCGACTTCATCCGCCCCGACCGCAAGTTCGATTCCAGCGAGGCCTTGATCGAACAGATGCAGAAGGACGTCGCCCGCGCCCGCGACATCCTCGCCTCCGACCCCTAGCCGCCATCCTCGGAACAACGCTTT
>CALRVN010000188.1:0-8010 GCA_943371625.1 Hyphomicrobium sp. CS1GBMeth3 | reverse complement strand
GGATGCCAAGGGAGAGAAGGCGATCGCGCTGGCGCAAGCTGGCATTGCCGTATTCGTAGTTGCGCTGCATGCCGTCGGCTTCGGGCGCAGCCTCGGCGGCGCTGATATTCTCCTGCTGATGGCGCTAGCGGCGCTCGTATGCAGCTCCGCCGTTCGCTGGTGGTTGGCGGGCCAGCGACCGCTCCCGCTCCGGACGCTCGATACGCTGAGCATTGTGGACGTCGGCATCGTCCTCTCCCTGATCTGGAGCTACCAGTACGCATTCGACATTCCGGCCGGCGGCGCTCTGAAATCGCCGGCGTTCGCTCTGCTGCTGCTGCTGGTCGGCGTGCGTGCGCTCCGCTTCCATCCGCGCCCCGTCATGGTGGCGGGACTGGCGGCCGTGGCCGGTTGGAGCCTGCTCGTCTGCAT
Organism: Hyphomicrobium sp. CS1GBMeth3; assembly: GCA_943371625.1. Taxonomy (GTDB): domain Bacteria; phylum Pseudomonadota; class Alphaproteobacteria; order Rhizobiales; family Hyphomicrobiaceae; genus Hyphomicrobium_A. Next base: position 7,599 of record CALRVN010000188.1, on the reverse strand, counting down.
GGCCGTGATCCACGACGGCTGGAGCGCGATCACCAGCGACTACAAGCTTTACCTTTCGTCATTTCACATCTTCCTGCCTGCCGAAGCAGAGCGCCTTGCCGCGCTCGCAGCGCTCGTCGTCGTGCTCGCCGGCGGCGCCTATGGCGCCCGCCGCGTTCTCGACCGGGCCACGCACGTAGCGGACTACGGCGAGGCGCTCGAGGCCGCGCGCAAGCACCTTGAGGAATCGAGCGTCGCACGCGCCCGCGCCGAAAGCGCCATCGCGGCCCTTGATCTCCGCGAAGCCGAGCTGAGCGATCAGAACAGGTTGTTCAACGCCGCTCTGTCGAACATGCCCCAGGGACTTTGCATGTTCGATCAGGATCAGCGGCTGCTTGTCTGCAATAAGCGCTATACAGAAATGTACGGGTTGCCCGAGGAGCTTTCCCGCCGCGGCACGCTGTTCCGCGACATCGTTGAGAGCCGCATCAAGATGGGCCTCTACGAGGGTAAGGACGCCGAAGCCTACGTCGAAGAACGCTTCGCGGCCGTTCGCGAGACCGTCAGCCACACCAAAGTGCACGAGCTGCGCGACGGACGCATCGTCGCCAGTACCCATGAGCCCCTGGAGGGCGGTGGATGGGTCGCGACCCACGATGACGTAACCCATCTGCATCGCATCGAGGCGCGCCTCTCGTACCTTGCGCGCCATGATGCCCTGACCGATCTGCCGAACCGCGCCCAGTTGCGCGAGCGTTTGGACGAACTCCTCAAAGGCGACGCACCAGTCCGCGGCAACATTATCGTCTTAGTGTTCGAGATCGACCGCTTCAAGGAGATCAACGATACGTTTGGGCCCTCGATCGGCGACGCCCTGTTGCAGAACGTGGCGCAAAGGCTGCGCCGCCGCCTCGATGGCGTCGATCTGATCGCCCGCATCGGCGGCGACGAGTTCATGGTGCTGCAGACGGCCGAAACCGCCGCCGTAGCGGCCGACGTCCTGGCAAAGCGCGTCCACGCGGTGCTTGGCACCTCGTTCGACGTCGACGATCAGCCGATCACGATCAGCGTCAGCATCGGCGTGGCGGTTGCGCCCGTCGACGGCGATGAGTCCGACGAGCTGTTCAAGAAGGCCGACCTGGCGCTTGAACGCGCCAAGCGCGAAGGAACGGGCCACACCAGCTTCTTCGAGCGCGGCATGGACGAGCGCGCCCGCGCCCGCCATCAGCTCGAGCACGACATGCGTATCGGCCTGCGCGATAATCAGTTCGAGCTCTACTACCAGCCGCAGCTCGACCTCGAGCGCGACCAGATCGTCGGATTCGAGGCGCTGCTGCGCTGGAACCATCCCGAGTACGGCATCATCGCCCCGAGCGAGTTTGTGACGCTCGCCGAGGAAAACGGGTTTATCGTCCAGCTTGGCGATTGGGCGCTGCGCCGCGCCTGCGAGCAGGCGGCTGGTTGGCCGAAGGGCATCCGCGTCGCCGTGAACCTTTCCGTCGCGCAGTTCCGCAGCGGGCACGTGCGCCAATCCGTAATCTCGGCCCTAGGTGCTGCGGCCCTGGCGCCGAACCGGTTGGAGCTGGAGATCACCGAGTCCGTCCTGATGGACGACGTCGACGACGTCGCGAGCGTTCTGCAGAACCTGCAGGAAATGGGCGTGGGTATCGCGCTCGATGACTTCGGTACGGGCTTTTCGTCGCTGAGCTACCTGACGCGCCTGCGCTTCGACAAGATCAAGATCGACAAGCACTTCATCCATGAGATGCACGGAGAAGCGAGCAGCGCGATGGCCGTGTTGCGCTCGGTCGTCGCCCTCGCCAAGAGCCTTGGCATCGCGACCCTAGCGGAAGGCATCGAGAATGCCGAGCAGCTCGAGCGCGTGCGCGAAGAGGGCTGCACCGAAGCGCAGGGCTACTACGTCGGCAGACCGATGTCGGCCAATCAGGCCGCAGCGTTGCTTGGATTGCTGGACGACGGCCGGCGCCGCGCCTCACGCGCCAACTGAGATCAATTCTCGTCTGACGAGGAAGGCCAGGGCCAAGCCTCTTCTTGGCTGCTGCCGATATCGAACAGCTCCAAACTGACCGGAGGCGAGTCCGGATCTCCGACCGGGCGCGGTGGGGGCCCGTCTGGCTGCTGCGATGGCAATGCCAGCTGCATGATCCGCTCGGCCGATGCGGGAGTTGCTGCAAGGGGCAGCAACAGAAGTGCAATTAGTGCGCGACGCCTCATGCCAGTTCCTCAATCGGCCCACATCGCGTGAGTACACGCGAGGCCTTTAAGGAACGATCGCGGGGACGCAACGCAGTTAACGCAAATGCCCAGCACTGCGACATAAGGGGTGGTGTTCACCGTTGCCCGGATGTTGCCTTACTGCGCGCGCCCTGTGACCTCCGGAGAAGGCCCCGTATGCAATCTCGGATCAGCCTGTCGAACTGGGACGAGCGCCTCCGCAGCGAGGCACCGGTCGCCATTGGCGGCGCAACCCTCTGCATATTTCTCCTCTACGGCAACGTCTGGCTTGCTGACCCGACGCAACTTGTCGAGCGCGGCATTCTTTTTGTCTGGCTGCTGGCGACCATCGCGGTGTGCATCTTCGGCGTCGTCCGCCACGCTGACGCACTCGCCGATCTACTCGGCGAGCCGCTCGGGACGCTGATCCTCACTGTCTCGGTGATTGCGATCGAAGTATCGCTCATCGCCGCGGTGATGTTCGAAGGCGCCAACGACCCGACCCTCGCGCGCGACACCATGTTCTCCGTCATCATGATCATGATGAACGGGATGGTCGGCTTGTGCCTGTTGTCTGGGGGGCTGCTGCACGTGCAGCAGGAATACAATCTCGAAGGCGCGCGCGCTTATCTCGCCGTGCTCATACCGCTATCGGCGATCGCGCTCATTCTCCCGCGCAGCACGGCCTCGGCGGCTGTCGAAGGCATGCTCAGCTTTTGGCAGGCGACGCTGTTCTCGATCGCCACCATCGTACTCTACGCCATCTTCCTCGGCCTGCAGACGATGCGCCACCGCGGCTTCTTCCAGCTGCCTGAGAACGGCGACAACGCCGTCGAGGACGCCGCCGCGGAGCCGAGCGTCGAGCGCCACTCCGTCGGCCGGCATGCATTGCTGCTGCTGCTGAGCATGCTTCCGGTCGTGGGCTTGGCCGAATATCTGGCCGTAATGGTCGAGCAGGGCATTCATACCTTCCAGATGCCGCCGGCGCTGGGTGGCTCGCTCATCGCCTTGCTCATCCTCGCACCCGAAAGCATAACCGCGCTGCGCGCAGCCCTCGCCAACCGCCTTCAGCGATCGATCAACCTGTGCCTCGGATCGGCACTCTCGACCGTCGCCCTCACGGTCCCGGTCGTGCTGTTCATCGGCATGGTGACGGAGCGTGGCGTCACGCTCGGCCTCGATGACGAGAACATCATCATGCTCGTGCTCACGCTGATGGTGAGCATGCTGACATTCTCCGGCGCGCGCACCAACGTCCTGCACGGCGCCGTGCATCTTCTGCTGTTCTTCAGCTACCTGGTGCTGATCTTCAATCCATGACGCCGCTGGCGGCCGCGGCCTGAAGGCTATATTTACCGCCTCGGCATAGCCTCCGCCGGCGACATGGGAGATTGCGAATGGCGCAAGCCGCTGAAAACCACGCCGACGACGCAGCCGAGTCCCGGGCGCTCGAGATCTTTCAGAACCAGTGGGACGTCTATCAGACGTTCCTGGCGCACGATTATCTGTCGAACCGCGCCGCTTGCGGCGTGCTGCATCGTTTCCTACTGAAGGACGTCGCGCGGCCCTTCGCGTTTCTTGACCTGGCGTGCGGCGATTCCAGCAACATCGTGGGCGCGCTCTCGGGAACGCAGGTCGAGCGCTACCGTGGCGTCGATCTCTCGGCACCGGCGCTGGATTATGCCCGGCGCAACCTCGCCGCGTTGCCGTGTCCGGTCGAGCTCGAGGCAGCCGACTTCACGCATGTCCTGCGCGACCGGCCGCAGACCGAGGACGTCGTCTGGATATCGCTTTCGCTGCATCACCTGGAAACGGGCGCCAAGCTGGCATTCATGCGCGATGCCTGCGCAAGCCTGAAGCCCTGCGGCGCGTTCCTCATCTACGAGCCCACCCGCCGCGACGGCGAGGACCGGCCGCAGTATCTCGAACGGTTCGAAGTGATCGGTCGCCGCGACTGGACCAAGCTCACGGACCAGCAGTTCGCCGAGGCGATGAAGCACGTCCGCGAGTGCGACCTGCCCGAGACGGTATCAGTCTGGCACGAGCTTGGTCGCCAAGCCGGATTCGCTGCCACGAAGCAGCTATACGCTTCGCCGGACGACCTCTTCCGCCTCTTCCTCTACACGCCTTAGTACGGCAAAAACCGTCAGCCCGGGCGCCGCGCGATGATGGCGACGGTCTCGACGATCTCGGGAAACGTACCATCCGGCGATAGTGCGAGCATGCGCTCGCGTAAGGCCGTCTCGTAAGCGGCGCGCGCGTCTTCGCCAAGCGCGGAAGGTGAGTTCGCCGAGAACGAAAGCGCCCGCGCCAAAACATCATCGAGCGTAGTCACCCGCTTCTCGAAAACCGAGACGCGGTCGACCTCGCTGAACGGGCTACGCAGCAACACGCTCGGATGCTCCTCCCAGCCCTCGCCCTTACGCCAACGGTAGAAGTCGTCGAAGCGGCCATACTGGTTGCGCAACTCCTCGAACGCCGCGTGCCACCTCAGCCCGTCCGCGGGATGGAGCTCGGTGTTGACGAGCGCGATAGCGCCGCCGGGACCAATTAGCTCATCGAGACGCTGTAGCGTCGCCTCGCGATCCATCCAGTGGAAGGCCCTCGCGATCGTGACCAGGTCCAGCGGCGCCAGCAATTGATCGAGATCGAACGAGGTGCCGACACGCCAGTCGACGCTGATGCCGGCCGCGTCCGATGTTTGTCTCGCCGTCTCGATCATCGCCGCATCGGCGTCGATGCCGATCAATGTGCCGCAATAGGGCGCCAGCAGCAGCGTCAGCGAGCCGGGACCGCACCCGAGATCGAGTACGCGCGAATGAGCGTCGACATTGGCCTCCCGTGCGAGCTTCGCCACCAGGCGCTCCGAGTACCGCGGACGCCCGCTGACGTAGTGCGGTATCGCCGAGGTGAAACGGTTTGGATTGAGAGGTGCGATGCGTGTCATGCGCTCCAGGCCGCGTTATTTCAGTGCCAAGGAAGTATGCATGAGCCGCGCGATGGGCAATGGCCACCCGCGCTTAAGCCCGCTGTGCCGCCGAAGTCGTGTGCTCAGCCGCACCTGACGGTCGCTCGATGACGGCGTTGCGCAACAGCAGCGTCGCCTCCATCCCGGACAGCGACGGACCGAAGAACGGCCCTTGGCCCTGTTCACATCCGGCCGCGAGCAGGAGAGCCACCTGGGTCTGCGTCGTGACACCGGCGGCAATGACCGTTGCACCGATTTCGCGTGCGATTCCGACCGCCGCCTGCACCGCCTTCACCGACGCTGTGTCGTCAGGGATGCCATCCACGATGTCCCTCGGGATTTTGAGCCGTTGCACCGGCGTCGCGGCGAGGCCCCGGATGGACGACGAGCCATTTCCGAAGTTCGAGATCGCCAGGCGGAAGCCCTTCTGATGCAATCCCTCCAGCACCTCGGGGCACCGCTGAAACCCCTGCGAGAAAGCAGATTCGTCGACCTCCAGTTCGAGCCTTGCCGCATCGACATCGTGTTTGTCGAGACATGCCGTCATGTCGTCGGCGATATCTCCGGCGACGCGCAGCTGCCCCCCAAAAACATCCATCGCGAGCACCGGCGGCGCCATGTCGTTGGCCTGCCACAGACTGTACTGCGCGCACGCCGCTTCCATTGCCCAATCGCCGACCGTTCGCATCATGCCGGCCCGCTCGGCGATCGAAAGGAACGCCTCCGATTTGATGATCCCGCGCGCGTGATGGTTCCAGCACACACTCGTTTCGAGGCCGACGATGTGTCCGGTGGCGATATCGACCTGCGGCGCGTAGCGCAGCTCCAGTTCCCCGCGCGCGATCGCCGACTGCAGTTCGCGGGCGAGCAGCGCGCGCAGGTGCACCTGACGGTCGAGCGCGTCATCGTGTACCCGGTACCGGTTGCGGCCATCGTCCTTGGCCCGGTAGAGGGCGAGGTCCGCCTGAATCATGAGATCGCTAGCCGATGAGGTCCCCTCTGTCACCCTGGCGATGCCGATGCTCGCCGTCACCGCAACGTCGTCGTGACCGATCTTGTGAACCTCGGCCACGGCTGTCCCGATCTTCTTCGCCAGCGCGGCGAGATCGGCTGGACTACGGATGTTCGTTTGGACGATAGCGAATTCATCGCCGCCGAGCCGGGCAACGACATCGTCGCGGCGCACGGCTTGTTCCAGCCGCCGCGCGACTTCGACGATGAGCGCATCGCCGGCCGCATGTCCGAGCGTGTCGTTTATCTCCTTGAACCCGTCGAGGTCGATGAACAGCACCGCAAACTCGTTTCTCGTCCGCCCGTACGCGCGGAACGTCGCCTCAAGGCGATCGAGGAACGTGCGCCGGTTGGCGAGCCCGGTGAGCGAATCCTCGCGCGCGAGCGCAGCGATCCGCGCATTGGCTTCATCGAGCTGATGCGCCAGCCGCACATCGATGGTGAGCACCATCATCGTGACGCCAAGGAAGATGATGCATGCCGTCGCCACCGCAACGGCCAGCCAGAACGGATCCACACCGAAGTGCGGCATGGTGCAGATTGTCCCCGGAGCGAACTGCGCCGCCGCCATGCCCGTGTAGTGCATCCCGCAGATGCCGATGCCCATGGCAATCGCGCCAAGCAGCCGGCGGCGGATCGACTTGGCTGCAACATCGCTGCGCAGCCGGAAGGCGAGCGAAAGAGCAAGGCCCGACGTGGCGATCGCCAATGCGAACGAAGCCGCCACGAGTACGCGATCATATGTGATCGGCGGCGAAACGTTCATTGCCGCCATGCCGGTGTAGTGCATCAGCGCGATGCCGGTGCCCATGACCACCGCACCCACCAACAACGTGAGAAGGCTTGGCGGAGCCCTGCTGACGAGCCGAAGCGCGAATGCCGAGACGGCGATGGCTATGGCGAGCGATACCGCGGTCGTGGTGACGTCGTACGACATCGGGATCGGCAATTCGAATGCCAGCATGCCGATGAAATGCATCGACCAGATGCCAAGCCCCATCGCGACCGCACCGCCGGCGAGCCAATACGTGCCGGCCCATCCCCGGGTCGCAGCGATATGCGAGGCGAGGGCGAAAGCGACGTACGACGCGACGATGGCGATGAGCAGCGAAAGCCCGACAAGCTCTGGCGAATAAGATCCGATCATGAATGCCCGAAAAGCCCTGTTATACTCGTTTGTTTGAATAGGGCAGGCGACGCGCCGGGGCGGCACGGCGCCGAAGGCATCAGTCTTGGCACGGAACAATTTACGCGGATTTAGAGAGCTGCTTGAAAAAGCGGCATAAACGCCGGTTTTCAGCGCGCCGCATACGGCAAGCAGTCGCGGATTATCGCTGCACTGGCTGAACGGCGGCGATGACGTTCGTCTGCACGACCCCGTCGACGGCTATGATTTTGTCGAGGAT
>CALRVN010000187.1:0-8051 GCA_943371625.1 Hyphomicrobium sp. CS1GBMeth3 | reverse complement strand
CGTACTGGTCGATCTTCAGCAATGCATCGCCCGTCGGTCCTTCGATCGAGATGTGCTTCGATTCCAGTTCCCCCGCGCTGGTAATCCAGAGCACCGACGAGTCTTTGACGGTGATGGTTTCCTCGAATTCGTACTCACCCGCGGCGTTGAGAACGAGAGTCGAGCCTCCGCCGACGGTCAGATCCTGGAAGCCTTTGACGCCGGCGAGCATCAGGCTGCTCTGACCGGTTACGGTCAGGACGTCGCCGTCGTTGCCACCGCCGTCGAAGTTCGGGATCTCTTCCTCGTCCGGCTCGTCGACGTCACCGAAATGGAGATTGTGCGTACCCTCTCCATAATTCACGGCGCCGATGAACGTGAGCTTGTCGGCGCCGGCGCCGAAGCCGATTGTGGGCGTCTCTTCTTCTCCGCCCCCGTCGCCGTCATCGTCCTCAGCGCCCTCGCCGATCGTGAGCATGTGCCCGGACGCGTTGGGATGCGTCGTATTGTCGATCATGCCTTGCAGAGTATCGGAGTCGGGATAGTTGTCCGTGCTTTCGAGTGCGTCATCGGCGACGGGCTCGTAATACGATTTGTTCTGTGAATTGACGGGATCGATTATGAAGGTGCTGTCGTTCGCCGCGCCCCAGTTCCCCGCCCCGACGAAGCCTGACCGTAGGTAGAAGGTCGGATCATCGGAGAGCTGACCGTTAACTGCAACGTTTCCGCTCTGCATCTCGATGCCACCGAGAACGGTCGCGCCATCGATCACCATCACGGCATCATGGGTGCCGCGCTGCATCTCTGCGGTGCCATTGACGGTGCCGCCGAGAAGGAACATGAAATCGCGCGTGCCATCGGGATTGGGACCGTTCTGCACTTCTCCGCCGACCGATCCGCCGAACATGAAGATGCGGTCAGCGCCGGATTTCAGAACGGTCGATGAGGTTATGTCGTTGCGGCCGGGGTCGCCGCCGTCGGCGTTGAAGTTTCCGGTGATGGTCCCGTTCTTCAGCACGAGGATGTCGTTGCCATCCTGGCCTTGCACGCTCTTCACGGTTCCGTCGGTGTCGATCAGTATGCGGTCGCTGTTGTCGCCGGTCTTGATGTCGCCGGTATTGCCGCTCGTCACCTCGACTTTGTCTGCGCCGGTGGTGGTCGTGATGTTGGTGCCGGTGTCGCCCTGATGGGTGCTATCGCAGATCACTGTCGAATTGCCGCCCGAAACCGTCGTATCGCATGCAGCCATGGCCTGATGCGAGATACCCATGCTCAAAATGAGCGCCAAAGGCGCTGCAATCGCCGCGATTTTCCGCGGGCTAACTAGAGAAATTGGACGCAACATTACTCATTCCCCATCGCGCGATGTTGACTACACGTCTTTCAATTATTTTTTGGGTCGTAGCTCGTGGCGCAACGCCGATCAGGCGCAGCTGCCCGATCCGCTAACTTCGTGCCGGCTTGCTGGCATCAACGCAGCACATGACGTTCTCCCCCGGAGCTCTTTACGTTTGTTGCAGGGCAAATTCTCTTGCCACTGTTGTTGGTGGCGATGCCTCGTGGCACCGCGTGTTGCCAAGGTAGCGAGGTTGCAGTCAGAGCTGCGAGGGCGGTGTTCCCGTCTGGGATGTGGAAGTACTTCCCGCTTCGTCAGCTTACGTAGGATTGCGATCCTGCCGTGCTATATTTGCCACTGCGCAATCGTCGTGTGCGTGTGCCGCACGTGAAAGTTTGAACCTGAAGCTGCACTTTTGAGCGAGTTTTAAGTCCGTCGGCCAGTTCAGATGGATCGGCTGTCGCTGATCGCCGGTGCGTAGGTCAGTCGGACTACGTCCTCGCCGACACGGTCGCTGGCGAGGAAGCGGAGCCGCGGTCGCGGGCCGGCGAAGAATGGGGTCCCGCGACCAAGCACGACGGGATGGAAGTAAAGGCGATACTCGTCGATGAGGCCGAGGTCCGTCAGGCTTTGAGCCAGGACCGGTCCGGAAACTGAAATCTCGCCATCGTGGGTGCTCTTCAGGCCACGTATGAATGTCTCGACATCGGTCTCGACCAGCGTGGCGTTGGGACCTACTGCCTTCAACGAGCGCGATACGACCCACTTTGGCTGGTTCCGCCACGCCGCTGCGAACTCCTGCTCCGCCGCGTTCCACTCGGGACGGTCCTCGTCCCAGTAGCGCATGATCTCGTACATGCCTCGGCCGTGGACGCTGCCCGTCAGGTCGCGGACGTGCTCGATCCAGTGACGGAAGAGTGCCGGACCGGGCGCAAATCCCTCGTGATCGACGTAGCCGTCCAAGGACAGATTCATTCCGAAGACGATCTTCGCCATGCTGCAATCTCCATTCGTGGACAGTTTCTGAATAGCCCGGGTTTCCGGGATTTGGAATTGCCGTCCGGCGCTTGGCCGAGCGACTATCGCCTTGGCGGTTTCCGTCGTGGTAGTTCTTTGGTCGGGTGCGGCCTCGGGGAGGCCGATCGGGTACGGGCGGTGACGTGGAGCAACGACCTCCCAAACTTGGTACCGCTGTCGACGGTCGCGGTCGTGCGAAGGGAGGCGGCGAGAGCAAGACGGAAATCGTGAGGCGATCGGGCATTCGTCGCAGGTCGATCCTGCTGGGGCTGGCCGGGGTCGCCGGCTTCGTCGCCTACGTGGCGTATGGCCTGCTGCATCGTGCGACCGTAGAGGTCGTGACGACGCCGGTGGTCCGCGCAGACATCGAAGACATCATCGCCGCAGCCGGAAAGGTGCAGCCGCGGGCCTATGTGGATGTCGGCGCACAGGCGTCAGGGGAGTTGCGCCGCATCCTAGTGAAGATCGGAGATGTCGTTTCCGCCGGGCAGCCCCTCGCCGAAATCGATCCGCAGATCTTGAGCGCCAAGGTGGAAGCCGACAAGGCGGAACTGGCGCGGCTGCAAGCGACGCTTGCCGAGCAACTGGCGATCGGTGAGTTCGCGGAAGCGCAACTCGACAGGGTAAGCAAGCTGCTCGTGACGAGTGCTGCATCGAAGGCAACGGTCGATCAGAGCCGGCGCGACGTCAAAATGAGCGCGGCCAAGGTCGGTGCGATCCGCGCCCAGATCGAGCAGATGCAATCGACCCTCAAGGCCGACGAGGTGGCGCTGGGCTATACCAAGATCTTCGCGCCGATGGCGGGCACTGTCATCTCCATCGATGCGCGCGAAGGACAGACGCTCAACGCCACCTATTCCACGCCGCAGATACTGCGCATCGCGGATCTCCGTACGATGACGGTGTGGACGCAAGTCTCGGAAGCCGACGTGCCGCGTCTGAAGGTCGGCATGCCAGTGTACTTCTCGACGCTGGGGCACCATGGGCAGCGGTGGAACGCGACCGTGCGGCAGATACTTCCCGCACCTGTGCGGCTGGAGTCATCGGCGACCACGGGGCAGTCGTCGACACCGGCATCGACGGCTCCGGCAACCAACAACGTCGTGCTCTACATCGCCCTGTTCGATGTCGACAACGCGGCCGGAGAGCTGCGGCCCGACATGACCGCGCGCGTGTCGTTCGTCGTCGCGTCGGCGAAAGGTGTGCTCACCATTCCCATAGCGGCGATCAAAGAGGATACGAGGGGCGGGGATCCTTCAGTGGAGGTTGCCACCGCGGGGGGCGGGATCGAGACGCGCCGCGTGCGGCTGGGGCTGCGCACGCGCTTCACGGCGCAGGTGATCGAAGGGCTCAGGGAAGGCGAGCTTGTCGCTACCGGAGAGCGCCAAAGAAACGCGGCGGCGTCGCTGGTGAGGTTCGGGCTATGAACGTGGCCCACCGCGAGCCCCTGATCGAACTTGTCGACGTGCACAAGGTCTATGGGGGCAGCGACAGCACACCGATCGAAGTGCTGAAGGGCATCTCGCTGACCATCCGGGCGGGAGAGTTCGTCGCCATTATGGGCCAGTCGGGCTCCGGCAAGTCCACACTGATGAATATCCTAGGGCTGCTGGATCGACCGACCGGCGGCGAATACCGATTGGATGGCCGTGACGTGGCGCACCTCGGTCACGACGAACTCGCGCAGTTGCGGCGCGAAGTCTTCGGCTTTGTGTTCCAGCAGTACAACCTGATCCCCACCATCACGGCTGCGGAGAACGTGGCCGTTCCTGCTGCCTACGCCGGCGTCGGGCTTCGCGACCGGCTGCGTAAAGCCAACGCGCTGCTGGAGCGCCTTGGCCTCGCCGATCGCACTGGCCATCGCCCAAACCAGCTTTCGGGCGGACAGCAGCAGCGGGTGTCGATCGCGCGGGCGCTTATCAACGGAGGCAGGGTCGTCCTCGCCGACGAGCCCACCGGTGCGCTCGATTCCCAGAGTGGCGAACAGGTCATCGCGTTGCTGCGCGAGCTGGCGGCCGAGGGTCACACCGTCATCCTCATCACGCATGATCCGGGCGTTGCGTCGGTTGCGCATCGGATCATCGCGATCAAGGACGGGGCGGTGGTGTCCGATACCCAGACCGGGACGCAGCCAAGATACGAGACCGAGGCCTGCGCGGCCGGAGCGCCGCTCACGCGTGCTCCGGAACCAACGAGCGTGCTTCTTTCAGATATGCGGGAGGCCGTTCGCTCGGGCGGCCGTGCGCTGCTTGCCGCATCGTTTCGCACGGCGTTGACGCTCACGGGCATTATTGTCGGGGTGGCGTCCATCATCGCGCTGCTGGCTATCGGCGAGGGGGCGAAAGAGGCCGTGCTGGCGCAGATTGCCGTCTTCGGCGCCAACCGGCTGTACGTGAGCCCCGGCGGCGAGAGCAGTCGCGGACCGGGTGGCCGGCTGCTCGAATCCGACGTCGAGCTGCTACGCGACTTACCGAATGTCGCAATGGCGATGCCTTACCTCTACGGCAACGTCACGGTGCGCGCGGGGAATGTCGACCACTCGACCACGGCCGTCGCAGTCACCACCGATTTTCCGGTTATCCTGCATTGGCCGATGCAGAGCGGCGTCTTCTTCACCAAGGACGACGAACTCGCGATGGCAACGGTCGCGGTGATCGGCTCGAAGCTTGCGGGTCGCATGTTCCCCGACGGCACCGATCCCATCCGGCAATGGATTTTAGTCGACAACGTGCCGTTTCAGGTGATCGGGGTATTAACCAGCAAGGGTGCGCTGTCGGGTGATGCCGACGACGACGATACTGTGACGATGCCATTTTCCACCGGGAGCCTGCGCGTTCTCGGGAAGCGCGAGCTGAGCTGGATCTCCGTGCTCATAGATGATCTCGCGCGGGCGAAGGAGACCGAGGCGGCAATCACCGCGAAGTTGGAGGCGGCGCACAACACGCGCGACTTCCGGATCTACAACCTGGCTGCCACCGTCGAGACGGCGAACGAGACGCAGAACACGTTCAAATTCCTGCTCGGCTGTACGGCGGCCATCTCGCTCTTCGTCGGAGGTATCGGCGTCATGAATGTCATGCTCATGACGGTAACGGAGCGCACGCGCGAGATCGGCATCCGCATAGCGACCGGCGCGCGGACGCGCGATATCGTGCGTCAGTTCCTCACGGAGGCCGTCATGGTGGCAGGTGCCGGGGGGATTGTCGGCGGCTTGGCAGGTGTCGCGACCGGCTTTGTCGCGGCATATGCCTTCGGCATGCCGGTGATCTTTTCGGCGACGGTGATTATCGCGTCGGTGGCGTGTGCAGTCGCCACCGGGCTTGTATTCGGTCTATTGCCGGCATTGCGCGCCGCCCGGCTGGAACCCGTCGCCGCGCTCGCGCGCGAGTAACGGGGGCCCGGCCAAGAGGAAGAACTCGGCGGCGTCGACGCCGTCACCACATGCCGGGCTTGACCTGCTGCGCACGGCGCCGCTGTTGTTTATAGCGCGGCGGCGGGTACTGGCTCGGCTGGTCAAAGAAGCTGAAGAAGCTCGGCTGCCAATTCTTGCCGCCGCCGAATTCGGACATGTATGGAGAGACCGTCGGTTTGCGCGTGATGAAGCCGCCCTGCGGCTGGTCGTTCAACACGGTCACGAACTCGGTGCGGAAGTTGGTCTCCTTGCTCAGCGGCTCGTCGGAGACGACGATCGAGGTTCGCGGCAGGGCGGTCGGCCCGATGCGATCGATTACTTCCTGCGGGATGGTGACGCGGTCGAGCGCGGCGTCGGCTCCGTCGCCATTCTCGATCGAAACCGCAGTCCAGCGCAGGCCGGTGCCCTCGTTCGCCATTGCCGTGAACACATGCGTGCCGATCGTGCGCTCTGGGTCGCGGATGGTGATCGGCACCTCGATCGAGGTATCGAAGACCTCGCCGCCATCGGGATACGGCTTGTGCGTGTTGCGACGGACGTAGATTTTCTGGGTCGCGCGGCTGATGTAGATCGAGGCCGGCTCGAGCGCGAGCTTGGCATCGCTCGCCGCGTTGGCGGTCTCGAACTTGCGCGTCGCGGCTCCCTTGGCGGCAGCTGCCGCCTTCGCTGCAGCTTCGATCTTTCCCGCGGCATCGGCTCTTGCAGCGTCGAGTTTTGTTGCGGCTTCGGCGGCCCTGGTGGCGGCCTTGAGCTTGCGCTCCTCGGCCTTCGCCTTAGCCTCGTCGTTCTTTGCGGAGGCGATGGCTTTGTCCGCGCCGGCGAGGTCTTCGTCGGCGCCGGACTTCACTCGCTCAGCTTTGCGAAGTACGGCCTTTGCGGTTGCTTCCTCTCGCGCGGTGAGTTTGGCGGCCTTCTTGGTCTCGTCGACGGCTTTGGCGGCCTCGGCCGCTTCGAGAGCCAGCGTCTCGGCGCGAGCTGGAGCAGCCGCAACCGCATCGGCGTTCGGCGTCAGCAGGGCGGCGTGGGTAAAGTCGAGGGGTGGGGCGTCGTCCGGGGAAATAATCACGCGCATGCCGATGCGCGTCTTGTCGAACAGCTTGCTTGCGAAGCTGTACGGCAGGCGTACGCATCCGTGCGAAGCGGCATACCCCGGCAACGGGCCGCCATGCATCGCGATGCCGTTCCAGGTCAGACGCTGCATATGCGGCATGTGCGCGTCGTCATAGAGATTGGAGCGGTGGTCGATGTTCTTCTGAAGAACGGCGAAGATGCCGGCTGGCGTTTCGCGGCCTTTGACGCCGGTCGACACGGGTGCCTTCAGGATCCAGCCGTCAGCGTCATATAAGGTGACGTTCTGGGATTTGATCGACACGATCGCCATGATCGGCTCGCCGGCTTCGCGCGGGGCCGTCTCTTCGCCGGAGCGAGTTTTGGCGGTGACGTCTGTGGTCAACCCCATGAGTGCGGTAGCCGCCACGACGGTTAAGACAGCGGGGAGACCGAAACGCCGAACTGATTTTTTCATTGAAAGTAGATCTGCCTTGCCATTGCTCGCGCCCCCGAACCGGTTGATGCCAGTCGGTGGTTGCCTCAATCAAGTGTCAAATCGCGCCATCAAGATGGCCGGACGCACGGGGCGGCCTATGTGATTGTAGGGACACTTAATTTCGGCCAGGGCGCGGTCGCGGTTGCGGTCGGTATGGTTAGCGAGCCGAGCCCGGCGAGGGAAACAGGATGTGGTGACGTGTCTACAGCGCTAAGTCCGAGCATAACCTCGGCAAATTGGACACAACCACGGGCTGAGCCGACCTCGCGCGTCTGGACGCCCAGCCACGAATCTGGGCAAATCTGAATAGCGGTGAATAAACAGCCGAAATAAATTTCGAGTCGCGAGCGCTTAGCGCTGCGTGCTCGGCCGTTCAGCGTCCCAAACCATCACACGAATTCGTGCTGTCGGCTTTTGCCGCAGATGGAGAACTCATGCCCATACGGCTGGCCGGCCGATCAGCGATGACGCGCGTCATCGCTTTTTCTATTGCGGCAGCGCTGATCCTTGCGAGCGGGCTTCGTGTGCCGGCATCGGCTGATGGCGGCGCGGGCGGCACTGGAGGCGCGGGCACGGGCGGCGGCGGCGGTACGAGCAGCTCAACAGGCGCGGGCGGTGCGGGCGGCGCCAGCAGTGTATCGAACACTGGGACGATGAACGGCGGCGGCGGCGGCGGCGGCGGAGCGGGCGCGACGGGCGGAGCTGGTGGACACGGCGCTGCCGATGGCTCCATGGGCGGCTTCACCGGTGCGGGCGGCGCC
>CALRVN010000186.1:0-8099 GCA_943371625.1 Hyphomicrobium sp. CS1GBMeth3 | reverse complement strand
GGCGCTTGCATTGGAGACGGGGCGCGGCTTACGCTCCCTTTTGTTCGGGTCGCGAATATCCTGCCATTCCGATGGCTTTGGGATCGCGGGTGCCGGGCGATAGATAATCCGTTGCGCAAGACGGGAGGGCCTGACGGTGGGCTCGATGTGGGGGAAATGGGCGGCCTTGCCGGCGGTCGGTATGGCCATGCTGGTGACGATCGGGCTTGGGCCGGCGACGGCGCAGATCAGCTTCGGGCCGGTGGGCGAAGGGGCTGGCGAGGTCAATCGCACCTACGACCGCAGCTTCATCCGCGAGTGGCAGTCGAACCCGCCGAAGGGGTATCCGACAGCGTCGAAGGCCAACCTGGAGCCCACCAAAGCGGCGATCGCTCGCTATGAAGAGATCGTCGCGCGCGGCGGCTTTCCACTGGTGCCCGATGTCGAGCTCGAGCAGGGCGCTTCGGACCCTGCCGTGGCCGTGCTGCGCCGCCGGCTCATGCGGTCTGGCGATCTCACGTCAGAGACGAGCTACCCGGAGCACTACGGCTCGGATCTCGATACGGCGGTCAAGCGCTTCCAAGCCTCGAACGGGCTGGCGCCGACGGGCGTCGTCGACAAGCGCACGATCGCAGCTTTGAACGTGCCGTCGCAGGTGCGCCTTACGCAGCTCAAGGCGAACCTCGAACGCCTCACCGATCTCAGCAAGATGGTCGCCAAGCGCTACGTGCTGGTGAATATCCCCGCAGCACAGATCGAGGCGGTGGAGAGCAACGCCGTCACGTTGCGACACTCGGGTGTCGTCGGCAAACCCGACAGGCCGACGCCGCTGCTGCGCTCGACGATCACGGACCTTGCCTTCAATCCGGTTTGGACACTGCCGCCTACTGTCATCAAGGAGGACCTGATCCCGAAGGGCCGCGACATGCAGGCAGCTGGCGGCAACGTGCTGGAGAAGTTTGGGATCGACGCATACGAGGGCGGCAAGAAGCTCGATCCGGCATCGATCGACTGGAGCTCGGGGCGTCCACTGTCGCTGTCGTATCGGCAGGCTGCGGGAAAGGAGAACCCTCTCGGCTTCCTAAAGATCAACTTCGCAAATTCGAGTTCGGTCTATATGCACGACAGCCCGAAGGAGTCGCTCTTCGGGCGTAATTTCCGAGCGGCCAGCTCGGGATGTGTGCGCGTGCAAAACATCGAGCAGCTTGCGACATGGCTGCTTACGGGACAGGGGACGGCCGATCAGGTGGAGCAGATCAAAGAGAGCGGGCAGACCAAGATGGTACGGCTGAAGAAGCCAGTTCCGCTTTATTTTGCGTACGTAACGGCATGGGCGACGCCCGATGGCGTCATTCAATTCCGCCCCGATATTTACCTAAAAGATGGGGTAGGCGAGGTTGCTGCGGCGTACTAGATGTCGCGCCGTCAGGTTGACCCGCATCAAAGTCGGCACGGCGACGCCGGCGGAAATTGTCGCTAAGACCTTGATCATCGGCGCGACAATAGACACGTTGCTCGCCGGAGCGCGTCAGGCGATTATGAAAGAAAAAGTGCCTAGGGGAGTGGAAGTCGCCTGATGGACTACGCGAAGCAGTTCAAGGATTCGCTCAGCGCCCTTCATCGTGAAGGCCGGTATCGCGTGTTCGCCGACGTGAAGCGTCGGCGCGGTGCATACCCATCGGCAGATCATCACTTCAACAATTCCGAGACGGCGCGTCCCATCACGGTGTGGTGCTCGAACGACTACCTCGGAATGGGTCAGCATCCGGCCGTTCTGGCGGCGATGCACGAGGCGATCGACACGGTCGGCGCCGGCTCCGGCGGCACGCGCAACATTTCCGGCACGACGCACTATCACGTTCAGCTCGAGGCCGAGCTCGCGGACCTGCACGGCAAGGAAGCCGCGCTGCTGTTCACCTCCGCTTATGTTGCCAACGATTCAACGCTGGCCACGCTGGTGCAGCTGCTGCCCGGCGTCGTCATCTTCTCGGACGAGAAGAACCACGCATCGATGATCGCCGGCATCCGGCACGGTCGCGGCCCCAAGCACATCTGGCGCCACAACGACATCGAAGATCTCGAAGCGCAGCTGAAGCAGTATGACCGCGCGACGCCGAAGATCATCGCGTTCGAGAGCGTCTACTCGATGGACGGGCACGTCGCCCCGATCGACGCGATCTGCGACCTCGCCGAGAAGTACGGCGCGCTGACCTACCTCGACGAAGTGCACGCCGTCGGTCTGTACGGGCCGCGCGGCGGCGGCATCGCCGAGCGTGACGGCGTCATGCACCGCATCGACATCGTCAATGGCACCTTGGCCAAGGGCTTCGGCGTCATGGGCGGCTATATCGCTGCCTCGCGCGATTGCTGCGACGCGATCCGTTCCTATGCAGCGGGCTTCATCTTCACGACCTCGCTGGCGCCTGCCCTGGCCGCCGGCGCTCTCGCCAGCATCCGCCACCTCAAGAACAGCACCGTCGAGCGGCAGCAACTCCAGGAGCGCGCAGCCGAGGTCAAGAGCCGCCTGACCGCTGCAGGCCTGCCGGTCATGCAGTCGCCGAGCCACATCGTTCCGGTTGCAATCGGTGATCCGGTGCACTGCAAAGCGGTGACGGACGCCCTGCTGGACCACTATGCAATCTATGCCCAGCCGATCAATTATCCGACCGTGCCGCGCGGTACCGAGCGGATCCGGCTGACGCCTTCGCCAGTGCACAATGCGGCTCAGGTCGACCAGCTGGTCGGGGCCCTGACCGAGCTCTGGGAGGCCTGTCCGGTGGCCAAGGGCGAGTACGTGAGGCTGGCGGCCGAGTAAGGGGCCGCTGCGCTTCAACGCACCCCTCAAAAACCTCTAGTTGGAAACGCTGAGAAGCTGTACGGGTTGAGCCCGGCGCGGCGCCCCCCTACTATGTCAGGGCCTGCAGGCTGCCATTGCGCCAGCAGAGACACATTCATTCGCCCGTGAACCAAGGATGCCACGAATGTTGAACGCCAAGGCCGAGCCCTCGAAGAGCGGGTTTTTCAGCGCTACCCTGAGCGAGAGCGATCCCGAGATTGCCGACGCAATCAAGAAGGAGCTGGGCCGGCAGCAGCACGAGATCGAGCTGATTGCCTCGGAGAACATCGTCTCCAAGGCTGTGCTCGAGGCGGCCGGCAGCGTGCTCACCAACAAGTATGCCGAGGGCTACCCCGGCAAGCGCTACTACGGCGGCTGCCAGTATGTGGACGTCGTCGAGCAGCTCGCGATCGACCGCGCCAAGAAGCTGTTCGGCTGCGGCTTCGCCAACGTGCAGCCCAACTCGGGCAGCCAGGCGAACCAGGGCGTGTTCAATGCTCTCGCGCAGCCGGGTGACACGATCCTCGGCCTCAGCCTCGCAGCCGGTGGCCATCTCACGCACGGCTCGCCCGTCAACCAGTCGGGTAAGTGGTTCAAGCCGGTGTCGTACATGGTGCGTCCGGATACGCATCGCATCGACATGGAAGAGGTCTACAAGCTCGCCATCGAGCACAAGCCGCGCATCATCATCGCTGGCGGCTCGGCCTATCCGCGCCACATCGACTTCGCCGAGTTCCGCGCCATCGCCAACGAGGTCGGCGCCTACCTGATGGTGGACATGGCGCACTTCGCCGGTCTCGTCGCCGGTGGGCAGCATCCGAGCCCGTTCCCGCATGCGCATGTCGTCACCACGACGACGCACAAGACGCTGCGCGGTCCGCGCGGCGGCATGATCCTGACCAACGACGAAGACATCGCGAAGAAGATCAACTCGGCGATCTTCCCGGGCATCCAGGGCGGTCCGCTGATGCATGCCATTGCCGGCAAGGCCGTGGCGTTCGGCGAGGCGCTGCGTCCGGAGTTCAAGATTTACGCGAAGAACGTGATCGAGAACGCCAAGGCGATGGGCGAGGTGCTGGTCAACAACGGGTTCGCGCTCGTCTCGGGCGGCACCGACACGCATCTCATCCTGGTCGACCTGCGGCCGAAGAAGCTGACCGGCAACATCTCCGAGAAGGCGATGGAGCGGGCGCACATCACCTGCAACAAGAACGGCGTTCCGTTCGATCCGGAGAAGCCGATGGTGACTTCGGGCGTGCGCCTGGGCGCTCCGGCCGGTACCACGCGCGGCTTCGGCGTCGCCGAGTTCCAGGAGATCGGCCGCCTGATCTCGGAAGTGCTCGACGGGCTCGCCAAGAACGGGCCAGAAGGCAACGGCGCGGTCGAGGAGAAGGTCAAGGCGCAGGCCATCGCGCTGTGCGACCGGTTCCCGATCTACAGCTAATCGCAAGTTACCAACAACTCGAGGCGCGCTTGGGATATCCCGGGCGCGCCTCGTTGCTTCTGCGGTCGGCAAACAGGTAATAATCGTCTGCCGTGCCGGGCCAATCGAGCCGACGGGCGGAGGAAGGCCACGATGCGCTGCCCCTATTGCGCCGGCGAGAACACGCAAGTCAAAGACAGCCGTCCGACCGAGGAGAACGCGGCCATCAGGCGGCGGCGGATCTGCCCCGATTGCGGCGGGCGGTTCACGACGTTCGAGCGGGTGCAGCTGCGCGAGCTGATCGTGGTCAAGCGGTCGGGGCGCAAGGTGCCGTTCGACCGCGACAAGCTGATCCGCTCGATCGAGATCGCGCTGCGCAAGCGGCCGATCGATCGCGACCGGGTCGAACGCATGGTGTCGGGGCTGGTTCGGCAGCTCGAGAGCGGTGGCGAGAGCGAGATCGCGTCGTCGACCATCGGCGGACTGGTGATGGAGGTGCTGCGCGGGCTCGATCCGGTGGCGTATGTGCGCTTTGCCTCGGTCTATCGCGATTTCCGCGAGGCGGCGGACTTCCACGAGGTGCTGGGCGAGATCGCGGCGGAGCCGGCGGGTACGGGGGAGGCGTCGCACATCGCGTTCGAGGACTCCATCGTGGAGACAGCCCCGCTCAAGAAGCATTGAGCATGGACCCGGCGGAGCGCAGCGGCTTCGACCTTCAGATGATGCGGATCGCCCTGCGGCTCGCTGCACGAGGGCTCGGGCGCACGGCTCCCAATCCATCGGTCGGGGCGGTGATTGCGGATGAGCGCAGCGGCGAAGTCATCGCGCGCGGATGGACGGCGCGGGGCGGGCGGCCGCATGCGGAGACGGAAGCCATCGCGCGGGCGGGTGAGCGGGCCCGGGGCGCGACGATCTACGTCACGCTGGAGCCGTGCTCGCATTTCGGGGTGACGCCGCCATGCGCGGACGCCATCATCGCTGCGGGCATCACGCGCGTCGTGTGCGCGATCGAGGATCCCGATCCGCGCGTTGGCGGGCGCGGACTCAACCGGTTGCGTCAGGCGGGCATCGCGGTCGAGCGCGGCGTGCTGGCCGAGGCGGCGCACTGGGTGACGGTGGGGCACATATTGCGCGTCACCGAGCGGCGGCCGCTGGTGACGGTGAAGATGGCGCTCGACGCCGCGGGACGAGTGCCGCGGGGCCGGGAGGGCAAACCACTTTGGGTTACGGGTGAGGAAGCGCGCGCGGCGGGGCAGCTCATGCGCGCGCGCTCGGACGCCATCCTGGTAGGCCGCGGCACGGTGCTCGACGACGATCCGCTGCTGACGTGCCGGCTGCCGGGGTTGGAATCTCGGTCGCCGGTGCGCGTGGTGCTGGCGCGCGATCTCAGCGGCCTGGAATCTTCGCAGCTGGCGCGGACAGCCCGCGAGCATCCGCTGTGGGCGGTGTGCCCGGAGGGCGCGGACGCTTCGGTGCTGGCAGCCATGGGCGCGCAGATCCTGCCGACCCGGCTGGTGAATGGCAGTCTGTGGCTACCGGCGGTGATGGAGACGCTCGTTGCCCGCGGCATCACGCGGCTGCTGGTGGAAGGCGGCTCCACGACATGGGCGGCATTTTCGCGCGCGGGGCTGGTCGACGACGTTGTAGCGTTCCACGCGCGCGGCGCAGATGGCGCCGAACTATCGCCAGCCGCTGCAATCTCGGCGGTGGGTCAATACATCTCGACTTCGGGCTTTGAGATTTACAACCAGCGAACGATGGGCGGCGACGATATGCTGGCGATGCGGCGGCAGTGGCATCGTGGCGACCGTCCCTCAACACGCGAAGCAAACCTTAAGCAGTGAGGCAAGCCACAATGTTCACCGGCATCGTTTCCGACATCGGCGAAGTGGTCGCGCGCAACGAAAGCCGCTTCAGCATCCGCACCAACGTTGCCGCCGATCGGCTCGAGGTTGGCGGATCGATGGCGTGCGACGGTTGCTGCCTGACCATGACGTCGGTGCAGGCGGAGGCCGGCGGCAGCGTCTTCAGCGTTGACGTCTCCAATGAGACGCGCGGCAAGACGACGCTCGGCGAGTGGGAGCCGGGGCAGAAGATCAATATCGAGCAGGCACTCAGGCTCGGCCAGGAACTGGGCGGTCATCTCGTGACCGGGCACGTGGATGGCCTTGCCCGCATCGTCGAAATTGTCCCAGACGGGGAAAGCCAGCGTTTTTCATTCGAGGTCCCCGAGCACTTGGCGCCCTATATCGCGCCGAAAGGCTCGGTGGCGCTGAATGGGGTGTCGCTGACAGTGAACGAGGTCTGCGACAGGCGGTTCGGCGTCAACCTCATCCCGCACACCTTGACGGTGACAACCTGGGGGGCGAAAACCCCCGGGCACTTGGTCAACCTCGAGGTCGACCTGTTCGCGCGCTATATCGCGCGGCTCCTGGAGTTTCGTCCGTGACGCACGACGTCAGCAAGCACGTGATCTCGGAAGGCAAGGGATGCCTGTCGTCGATCTCCGAGATACTCGACGACATGCGCAATGGGCGCATGGTGATCCTCGTCGATGCCGAGGAGCGCGAGAACGAGGGCGATCTCGTCATTCCGGCGCAGATGGCAACGCCGGACGCGATCAATTTCATGGCGCGCTACGGTCGCGGGCTCATCTGCCTCACTCTGACCGGCGCGCGGGCGCGCGAACTCGAGCTGCAGGCGATGGTCGGCGACAACCGCTCGCGCAATCGCACCGCGTTCACACAGTCGATCGAAGCGCGAGAAGGAATCTCGACGGGCATTTCGGCAGCTGACCGGGCGCGTACCATTGCGACGGCCATCGATACGACCAAGAATGCGAGTGATATCGTCTCGCCGGGGCACGTGTTCCCACTTGTGGCGCGCGAAGGCGGGACACTGATCCGCGCCGGCCATACCGAAGCATCGATCGACCTGGCGCGGCTCGCCGGCCTTTACCCGGCGGCGGTGATCTGCGAGATCATGAACGACGACGGTACCATGGCGCGCTTGCCCGATCTCGTCGGGTTTGCGCAGCGCCATGGGCTGAAGATCGGTGCCATCGACGAACTGATCGCGTATCGGCTGCAGCACGACCACCTCGTGCGCCCCGTTGCGAAGACGAGCGTGGCGACCGTCGCGGGGCGTTTCGACCTCAACGTCTATGAGACGACGGTTGAGCCGGCAGAGCATCTGGCTTTGGTGAAGGGCGACCTTTCGGCTCCAGGCCCGGTTCTGGTGCGCGTGCACGCCGTCAATCTGTTGGGCGACGTGCTCGGCGTCGGCGAAACGGGCGAGGGTGCCCAGATCGTCAACTCGTTACGGATGATCGAGCGCGAAGGCCGAGGCGTTGTCGTGCTCATCCGCGATTTGCGGCCGCGGCTGATCTCGGAATGGATTGCGTCACGCGCGCAGCCGAAGAAGCCCGTGGACGGATCGCGCGAGCGCCGCCGGGTAGAGATCGGCATCGGGTCGCAAATCCTGCGCGACCTCGGCGTTCGTGACATGGTGCTGCTGACCAACTCGCCGGCGCACGTCTATGTCGGCCTGGAAGGTTTCGGATTGCGTATCGTCGATACGCGCAGGATCGAGTGAGATGATCATCAGGCCCGATGCACCGACGCGCACGACGCAAAAGCCGGCCAAGGGACCGGGTCGCGCACGCGTGCTCATCATCGAGGGGCGCTATTACGACGCAATCGCCGACGAGCTCATTGCGGGGGCTGAAGCAGTGCTGGACGAGCAGGGCGTCTCGCACGACCGCATCACGGTTCCCGGAGCGCTGGAGATTCCGCAGGTGCTGACGCAGGCGGTCAGCGCCGGGCTCATCCCCGCGCGGGCTTCGAGCGGCAAGTGGGATGG
>CALRVN010000185.1:0-8104 GCA_943371625.1 Hyphomicrobium sp. CS1GBMeth3 | reverse complement strand
GAAACCGAGTAGCCGCCCCACAGCCATTCGACGATCGTCGTTCCCAGGCCCTTCCAGATCGCGTCGAGCGAGGAGAATAGGTTGGTGATGACCGTGACGCCCCAGAAACTCATCTGGCCCCAGGGGAGCGAGTAGCCCATGAACGCCGTCGCCATCATGACGAGGAAGATGAGGACGCCGATGATCCACAGCACCTCGCGCGGCGCCTTGTAGGAGCCGTAGTAGAGGCCGCGGAAGATGTGGATGTAGGCGGCGATGAAGAACATCGACGCGCCGACTGCGTGCAGGTTGCGGAGCAGCCAGCCGAAATTCACGTCGCGGCGGATGGCCTCGACCGAGTCGAAGGCCAGCTCGGCGCTTGGCTGGTAGTGCATTGCCAGAACGATGCCGGTGACGATCTGCGCGACGAGGAAGAACGTCAGAATGCCGCCGAACGTCCACCAGTAGTTGAGGTTGCGCGGCGTCGGGAAATCGATGGCCTGCGCGTGCAGCATTCTGGCGACCGGCAGGCGTGCATCCATCCACTTCGCAAATGCCGACTTCGGCTCGTAAGTGGATTCGTGTGGTAGCTGTCCAGCCATGGAATTTCGCCGCCCGTCAGCCGATTTTGATCTTGGTGTCGGAAACGAAGTCGTAGACCGGCACCTCGAGATTGCGCGGAGCCGGTCCCTTACGGATGCGTCCCGCCGTGTCGTAGTGCGAGCCGTGGCAGGGACATAGCCAGCCGCCGAAGTCGCCCTTCGCGTCGCCCAGCGACTGTCCCTTGGGGATGCAGCCGAGATGGGTGCAGATGCCGACCATGATCAGCCAGTTCTCGTGCCCGCCCTTGGTGCGGTTCGGGTCGGTCGCCGGCGCGTCCTCGGGCAACGCGTCGTTGCGCGCCAGCGGATCGACGAGTTCGGTCATCGGAACGGCGGTGGCCGACTTGATCTCCTCGGGCGTGCGGTGACGGATGAAGACCGGCTTGCCGCGCCACAGGACGGTGATCGCCTGGCCCTCTTTCACCGGAGCCAGATCGACCTCGATGGAAGCGAGCGCCTGAGCGCCCGCGTCGGGGTTCATCTGCTGGATGAAAGGCCAGAGCGTCATCGCGCCGCCTACGGCGACGAACGCGCCGGCCGCCAGAACGAGGAAGTCCCTGCGGTCCGGTTCTTCGGCGTCAATTGCCACGGGTGCCTCCGCTAGAGGTCGCTGGTCTGAGACGAGCCATGCTTACTTTGTTGTCGGCCGGCGGGCGCCGGTCGGATCGCCCGTTCTGCGGTTGGCTGTTGCCAGCGAGCCCGGGCGGTTGTTCGCGCGATAGGCCTATAGATCCAAGCGATTTGCCATGCGGTTTATTGACATCGTTCTAAAGAGCGCTCAACCCCGCCGACGCAGAAACCGGTAGGCAAAGTGGCGCACACGGGAATTGCTGCTGATAAACGTCACTCTGCAGCGTCCTGGGCGAGGAACCCGCCCGACTGGCGCGCCCACAGCTCGGCGTAAAGGCCGCCGCGGCGCAGCAAGTCCGCGTGTGTCCCCTGCTCGATGATGCGGCCGCCGTCCATGATCACCAGCCGGTCCATTGCGGCGATGGTCGACAGGCGGTGGGCAATGGCGATCACTGTCTTGCCCTGCATCAGGTTTGACAGCTGCTCCTGGATCGCCGCCTCGACCTCTGAGTCGAGCGCGCTCGTCGCCTCGTCGAGGACGAGGATCGGCGCATCCTTCAACAGGACACGGGCGATGGCGACGCGCTGACGCTGGCCACCGGACAGCTTCACGCCGCGCTCGCCGACGTGGGCGTCGTAGCCGGCGCGGCCGTTCAAGTCGCGCAGGTCGCCGATGAACTCGTTCGCGTGCGCTCGCTCCGCCGCGGTGAGCGCCTGCGCGTCGCCTGCATCGGGGCGCCCGTAGAGGATGTTGTCGCGTACCGACCGGTGCAGCAGCGAGGTGTCCTGCGTCACGACGCCGATCTGGCTGCGCAGGCTGTCCTGCGTGACATGCGCGATGTCCTGACCGTCGACGAGGATGCGGCCCTTTTCGAGGTCGTGGAAACGCAGCAGCAGCGACACGAGCGTCGACTTGCCGGCGCCGGAGCGACCGACGAGGCCGACCTTCTCGCCCGGCGCGACGTGCAGCGACAGATTGTTGATGACGCTGGCCGTGCGCGTGTCGTTCGCAGAACGGACGTGCCCATAGTCGAAGGTGACGTCGTCGAAGTCGATCGAGCCACGGGCAACCTTGAGCGGGGTCGCGTCCTTGGCGTCGACGACGGTGAACGGGCGCGCGATCGTCATCATGCTCTCTTGCACGGTGCCGATGTTCTCGAAGATGCCGGCGAGCGTCCACATGAACCAGCCGGACATGGCCATCAGGCGGATGATCAAGCCGGTGACGACGCTGATGGCGCCGATGGTGATCTGGCCCTGACTCCAGAGCCAGAGCGCAAGGCCCGTCGTGCCGACAAGCACAGCGCCGTTGAGACTCCACAGCACCAGCTCCATGATGGTGTTGAGGCGGAGCTGATCCTGGTAGCGCTGCATGTGCTCGTCGATCGCCTGGCGCGCGTAGCCGTCCTCGCGCTCGGTGTGAGCGAAGAGCTTCACCGTCATGATGTTGGTGTAGATGTCGACGACGCGGCCGGTCAGCATCGAGCGCGCCTCGGACATGATGCCCGAGAGCTTCTCGATCTTCGGGATGAAGTACCACAGCGTCACCGCGTAGCCGGCCAGCCAGATGGCCAGCGGCACGACGAGACGCCAGTCGGCCTCGAAGAACAGCAGGAATGCGCCGATCCAGTGCACGGCCACCCACACGACGACGTCGCAGGTGTTGGCCGCGACGTCGCGCACGGCCGGGCCTACCTGCATGACGCGCGTTGCGATGCGGCCGGCGAAGTCGTTCTGGAAGAAGCCGAGGCTCTGACGCACGACATAGGAGTGCGCGCGCCAGCGGATGAGCGCCGACACCGGGCCCATGATCATCTGCTGCTTCACCAGATCGGCGAGCGCCGACAAGGCAGGCCGCGCGATGAGGGCGACGAAGGCCATGAACGCCAGCTCGGTGCCGTGGTCGACGAAGAAATTCGCCGGGTTGGCGGTGTTGCGCATCAGGTCGATGATGCGGCCGATGAAGGCGTAGATCGCGACCTCGATGGCGGCGGCGGTGAGGGTCAGCGCCGTCAGCACGGCGAATGCCCACCACACGGGCTCGAGGCAGAACCAGAAGAACGCGGCAAGCTTCGCCGGCGGCTCCACGATCGGAGCCGGCGCGTAAGGATCGATGCGTTTTTCAAACCAGCGGAAGACGCGGGCGGACATAATCGGCTCCGGCCCCGAGGGGCGGCAAATGCGCCGCGTGCATCGAGGCACACGCAAGGGCGCAGATTTTCAGGTTTTTCCAGGTCTTGGGAGCTTGAGCGGTGGCGCGCCCCTAGACATTGCTGCACCGGATATATAGGGGAAATTGCGCCAACAAAAGGGTTCAGGGAACAGCGGATGACGGAAGTCGCGGCGGGCATCGGAAACGAACTCAGCGAGCGTCAGGCGAAGGCGGGCGTGTGGTTCGGGGAGCTACGCGACAGCATTTGCGCGGCTTTCGAGAAGCTCGAGGACGACCTGCCGGCGGGTGCGCCGCTATCGGATCGCGCTCCGGGACGGTTCGAGCGCACGCCGTGGCAGCGCATCGACCACACCGGCGCGCCGGGCGGCGGCGGCATCATGAGC
Organism: Hyphomicrobium sp. CS1GBMeth3; assembly: GCA_943371625.1. Taxonomy (GTDB): domain Bacteria; phylum Pseudomonadota; class Alphaproteobacteria; order Rhizobiales; family Hyphomicrobiaceae; genus Hyphomicrobium_A. The sequence continues at coordinate 4,397 of CALRVN010000185.1, read as the reverse complement.
ATGATGAACGGGCGTGTGTTCGAGAAGGTGGGCGTGCATACCTCGACCGTGCACGGAGAATTTGCGCCCGAATTCCGCAAGCAGATTCCGGGCGCGGAGGAGCATCCGCAGTTCTGGGCCTCGGGCATCTCGCTGATCGCCCATCCGCAGAATCCGAACGTGCCAGCCGTGCACATGAATACGCGCATGGTCGTCACCTCGAAGTGGTGGTTCGGCGGCGGCGCCGACCTCACACCAGTGCTGGATCGCCGGCGCACCGAGAGCGATGCGGACACGCTGGCCTTCCACGCGGCGCTGTACGGGGCATGCGCGGCGCATCCGGTCGCCGACTATCCGCACTACAGAAAATGGTGCGAGGAATACTTCTACCTGCCGCACCGCAAGGAGATGCGCGGCGTCGGCGGCATCTTCTATGACTACCTGACTCCGACCGAGGAGCAGGGCGGCTGGGATGCGGCGTTCGCGTTCACGCAGGATGTCGGGCGGGCGTTCCAGCGCGTTTATCCGATGCTGGCGCGAGGCAACTTCACGACGAAGTGGACGGATGCGGACCGCGAGGAGCAGCTGGTGCGGCGCGGGCGGTACGTAGAGTTCAACCTGCTCTATGACCGGGGGACGATCTTCGGCCTGAAGACGGGGGGCAATGTCGACTCGATCCTGTCGTCGATGCCGCCGGTAGTTAAGTGGCCTTAGTTTCTGAGCGGCACTAACGGCTGCAGGCTTTGCATGCGGCTCTCGCTGCGCGGGCTGATGGCCGGCGGTCCAAGCGGAGCTTGGCTTCGCCAAGACCGCCGCGCCCCCCTTGCGCCCTTGCCGCCGCCTTCGGCGGCCGAGAGCGGGATTTTTGTTTGCCGCGAGAGTTGATGGCCGCGCCACTGGGCGCGCGGCCCCTTGGGCCACTGCCCGCTTCGCGGGCCAAGAGTAAACGCCTGCGGCGGCCAAGAGATGTGACCGCCGCCGCACTCTAAACCGTCATCCTCGGGCTTGTCCCGAGGACCATATTTCAGCAAGTGTTGAGCTTGACGGCCAGCGACGGAGCGCTCGGTTGGTTGGGTCCTCGGGACAAGCCCGAGGATGACAAGCTGCTGGCGTCGCACGCTGATCGCGAAACGTGAATTTGTGAGAGGAAATTTAGAAGCGGCGGACGAAGCCGAAGTCGAACACGTCCATCTCGGGAGAGAGGGTGTTCTGGCCTGCAGGCATCACCGACGTAGAGATGGTCACGTCATCGAAGTCTATGCGACGGTAGCCACCGTGCAGCGTGATGTCTTTGTTCCAGACAAACTCCAGACCGCCGCCGTAAGTCCAGCCGCTGAGAGTCTGGCTGTCAGATCCCGTCGAGCTGCTGACCTCGATGCCGCCGTAGGCGTAACCGGCGGTGGCGTACGGCAGGAAGCGGCCGAGCGATACGCCGAGCTTGCCGCGCACGGTGCCATAGTAGTTCAAATCGGAGCTGAGGCCACCGACACCGCCGCCGTCCGCCCAGGAATAGTAGGCGTCGGTGATGACACCGACGAGCACGCCGCCGACCTGATAGTCGTAGCCGGCCTTAGCACCAATGGCGAAGCCGTCCGGGTCGCTCAGCAGATTGCCGCCCGAGCCACCGAGCTTCAGCTCATCGCTGAATGACCAGTCGGGCGACAGGATGAAGCCGGTGCGGTTGATGGTGCCGAGCTCAGCATCCGTTGCATAGGCAAAGTCGGGGATGCGGAAGAAGTCCTGGGCCTGAGCCTGGGACGCAACGCCAACAACGATCGCTGCTACACCGAGACAAAGGCGAGCCAAACGACCACGCCCACTGAGATTGCCACGCATGCCGGACCCCGTTCAATTTCAATGGCATCATACGGGGGTGGGGCGTCCATGTCCGATGCAAATCTGCATCTTCAGGGGTAAATCCGAGCCTGGAGCGGCGGCAAAGCCTTAACGCCAGGGCAGTTTCTCGCCCTGGATCCCGGTCTGCTTGAAGCCTGCAACCTCGTCGAACGCCTGGGCAAATTCCACCGCCCCCGGCTTGCGGGAGCCGCTGTCCATGCGCCGGGTGAACTCGCCGAGCAGCTCGGCGGAGGTCTTATCGATGACCATCTTGTTCACGTAGTAGGCGCGGCGGGCGAAGAAGTTCGGGGTCGGTGCCGTCAGGCCCGTGGGCTGCATCATCTCGAGCCCCGTTCCGGGCCCCGAGAGGTTCATCAGCTCGATCTCCTCGCCGGACATGTTCGTGACGCCCTTGCGGGCGGCAAAGTCCTTGAGGCCGCGGAGCTTGAGCGACTGCAGCCAAGGACCGATGTCGCCGTCGAGATTGATAGCGTGAATGCCGTAACCCTTCGTGGTCTGGGCGTAGGCGACGTGGCGGAACCAGTTGTTTGGGACGGACTTGGCGCTGCGGATCATCGCCTGCAGCGAGGCGATCTTGCGCTGCAACTCGGCAGCGCGCGCGGGATCGGCGGCGTTGGCCTGCAGCCGTTGCAGCCGCTTCAGGAAATCGTCGCCGTGCTTTACCAGCTCGCCGATGGTGTTGGCATGCAGAAGCTGGGCATAGCCGAGCGCCGAGGAGATGGGCCTGCCCTTTTTGGTGACCGGGTTGATGCCGGACTGCATGTCGGCCGTGCCGTCGCCACCCGTTTCGAGCGCGTAGACGCGCACGACCTGCTCCTGGGCGAGCCCGAGCTGCAGGGCCTCGGCGGCGTAGCGGCGCTTGAACTCGCGCTCGGAGATGCGGGTCGGGACAAAAGCGTAGTGCTTCTTTGCAGCGGCGAGAAAATCGGCCAGGCCCGGAATCGGCTTGGGCGGCTTAGGGGCCTCGGGGTGCTTTTCCTGCGAGGCGAGGAAGCTCGCCCACCGCTTGTCGAGGTCGGCGCTGAGGCGCGGTCCCTTGTAGGTCGGCGGATACGACCAGACGTAATCGCTCTCGTCGAAGAACTTCGTCGATGCGCGCTTGGCGCGGCGGCCGTCGCGCTTCTTTTCCACCTGGGCCCAGTAGGCGTCGAGCAGCTTATCGTGCTGGGACTTCGCTGTGCGCCAGGCGATGAACTCGTTCTGCTGCTGAGGTGAAAGCGTGGCGACGAAGTCCTGCACGCTGGCTGCCGAGGCGCCCACAGACCAGCTGGCCGCCGCGAGGGCGACGGCGAACATTGCGAGCAGTCGACGGCAAAGCCGTATCGGCACCGGACCTCCTCTTGCGCGGCAACAGCCGATTTCTTGCGCACCAGTTGGACGTTATCGTGATTTGCCAAGCCTAATCGAGCTTAACCTGCCGCGTAACCCTTAAGGACGGCTTCCGAACTTGGCATCGACGAGCGCGGATGCGATATGCAGGGCGTGAGCACCCCCGAGCCGTTCCCGTTGACTGCCGACGATTTTCGCCGCCTGGCGCTGGCGGAGTTGAGCCCGTCGGCTCCGGCGTCAGACCCGGATGCTCCGGATACCCCTAGCGATTTCGACCTCAGCCCCGAGTTGGTGCCGCAGATTGCGCGCGCGCCGCTCGCTCCCGCCGCGGTGCTCATCCCGGTCGTGGCGAGGGACGAGCTGACCGTGCTTCTCACTCAGCGGACGGACACCTTGAAGCGACATGCAGGGCAGATCGCATTCCCGGGCGGCCGCATGGAGCCCACGGACGGCGATCCAAAGGCAACGGCGCTGCGCGAGGCGCAGGAGGAGATCGGGCTCGATCCAGCATTTGTCGAGACGCTGGGCTATCTCGACAGCTATCGCACGGGCACGGGCTTTCGCATCTTTCCGGTGGTCAGTCTCGTTCGCGAAGGTTTTACGCTGACCCTCGACGAGCGCGAGGTTGCGGATGCCTTCGAAGTGCCGCTTGCATTCCTGATGGATGAGGCGAACCATCGAACGGAGACGCGTTCCTGGGGCGGCCAGGAGCGACGGTTCTATGCAATGCCCTTCGAGCAGCGGTACATATGGGGCGCGACGGCCGGCATAATGAGAAACATGCAGAAAAGGCTATTCTCCTCATGATCCGTATCGTCGCCGAGAACGTTCTCCTCTTCCTGCTGCCGACGATCGTCTACGTCGCCTACGTTTACATGACGCGTGACGAGAAGCCCGCTGCCATGCGCGTGCTCGACGATGCGCCGCTGATCTGGCTGTTCGTCGCCGGGGCGGTGATCGTGCTCGGTACGCTATTCACCTTCGGCTCGGTCAGCGGGGGAAAGCCGGGGCAGGTTTACACTCCGCCGAGCTTCAAGGACGGCAAGATCCAGCCGGGCCATATCGAATAAATTTCGGGAAGCCCGATGACGCGCTCCGATGACAGCGTCGGGATAAAGAACCTCGCGGGTGCCGATTGGCTTGCGCGGTCGCAGACGCGTGCTGTGCTCGCGGCTCTACGCGCAGATGGCGCGCAGGCGATGGCGGTGGGCGGGGCGGTGCGCAATGCGCTG
>CALRVN010000184.1:0-8168 GCA_943371625.1 Hyphomicrobium sp. CS1GBMeth3 | reverse complement strand
GGCCAGCGCCCAGCAAGCAGAGCCGCAAGTCTCGCCGGAGCCTGTTCCTCCGCCCACTCCGGCACAGACCGCGCTGCCGAGTCTCGTCGTGGAGACGGACACGGAGCAGAAGAAGAAATCAGCCGCGAAAAAGCAGAAGTCGAAGGGTTCCGTCGCATCGTCAGCGCAGAAGTCGCCAGCTGCCACGTCAGAAGCAGCGCCGCCCAAGGCGCCCGCAGCGGCAGTGCTCGGCAATCTTCCGCCGGCATACGCGGGTGGACAGGTCGCGACCGGTGGCCAAGTCGGATTGCTCGGCAACCGCAACTTCATGGACACCCCGTTCAATCAGACCAGCTACACGTCGAAGCTGATCCAAAACCAGCAGATGCGCACGCTTGGAGACGTTCTGGCGAACGAGCCCTCGGCCAACGGTGCCGGTCTTCCGCGCGGCGCCGCTCGCGAGCAGCCGTCCATCCGCGGGTTCGGCTTAAGCGGCAGCGACATCGCGATCAACGGCCTGTACGGGCTGACCGGCAGTTACAGCATGGTGATGTTCGACAACTTGGAGCGTGTCGAGATCTTCAAGGGCTTGAGTGCACTGGTCAACGGAATGTCGCCGGGGAGCGGCGTCGGTGGCGCCATCAATTTCGTCACCAAGCGCGCCGGTGACGAGCCTCTGACGGAAATCACAACGACGTACGCGTCGACATCGCAGTTCGGTAGCGTGCTCGACGTCGGGCGGCGCTTCGGATTGGAGAACGAGTTCGGTGTTCGCTTCAGCGGCGGCTACCGCGACGGCAACACGGAAGTCGACGACCAGGAGCAGCGGCTCAGCTCTGCCGCACTCGGCCTCGACTACCGCGGCGACAGTGTGCGCCTGTCGGCCGACCTTATGTACAACAATGAGCGTGACGTTCCCGAGCAGCTGCGCTTCGTCTATGCACCGGCGCCGACCTCACTGCCGGCCTTGCCCAAGGCCACACTAAATTCTGCGCAGCCGTGGACGCTCGTCGACAGCGAGAACAAGCTCGCAATGGTTCAGGGCGAAGTCGACCTCAACAAGCATGTCACGGCGTACGCGTCGGTCGGTGCATCCGAGAACAATCTCGATCTGATCATTGCGGGGCCGATCGTCAACAATCTGAACGGCAACTGGTCTGCGGTCGCTCGGCGAGCGCCGCAAGTGAACGAGAACTTCGCCTGGCAGACCGGTGTCAGGTCAAACTTCACAACAGGGTTCATCAGCCACCAGCTGAATCTCTCGGTGGGCGGATCGGACACCACGGTCGAACGCTCGATATCTTCGGGACCGGCAGTTCTCTCCAATATCTACAATCCCGTGGCGGCACCGAACCCCAATCTCCCGTATCTGCCTCTCGCAAAGAACAGCACGCTCGATCTGTTCAGCTATGGCGTGGCGGATACGCTGTCGGTGCTGAATGGGCGCATCCAATTCACGGCCGGCGTACGCCGGCAGGAAGTCGAGAGCGCCAGCTTCAATCTCACAACCGGGGCACGCACCGGAGGTTACGACGCCGGCGCCTGGACGCCCGCATACATGCTGGTCGTGAAGCCCTGGGACAACGTCTCCCTCTATGCCAATCGCATCGAAGGCTTGCAGCCGGGCACGGTTGTCGGGTCCACGTTCCTGAATGCGGGCGCCGTTTTTCCACCCTTCGCGTCGCAGCAGCACGAGGCCGGGGTCAAAGTGGAATGGGGAGGCTTTGCGACGACTTTCAGCGCCTTTGAAATCACGCAGCCAAATCTCATCACACTCGGTACATCGCCGTTCCAGACGCAGCTGCCCAACGGCGAGCAGATCAACCGCGGCATAGAGATCAACACGTTCGGCGAACTCACCGAGAGCGTGCGGGTGCTCGGCGGCGTTGCGTTCATCGACCCGAAGCTCGCAAAGACGCAGGGCGGAGCTTTCGACGGCAACACGGCTGTCGGCGTTCCCCACGTGCAGGTCAACCTCGGCGGCGAGTGGGACACGAGCTTCGTTCCGGGTCTGACCCTTACCGGGCGCGTCATTCACACGGGCCGCGAGGCGCTCAACAGCGCGAATGCGTTGACGCTGCCCTCGTGGACGCGTGTCGATCTCGGAGCGCGGTATTCAGTCCTGACGCCGTTCGCTGAGAAGCCGGTCATTCTCCGCTTCGCCGTGGAGAACGTCTTCGACAAGAACGCATGGCTGACGGCGGCTCAGGCGGACAACCAGCTCTTCACGCTAGCGCCGCGGACATTCCTTGCGTCGATGACGGTCAGCTTCTGAGCGAGGTTGCGGCGTTGCGAGTGTGTCGTGCGCAATGCATGCGTCCCAACTTGCCGCAGCCGATACCATACGTTTTTAGTCGACAATGTGAACGCTGTTTGACACGTTCACTGTAGCCGTGCGCCGGGGGGCGTTGCGGTTCCGAGTTGAGTAACCGGGCCGGGGGGCCAGTTTGTAATGCGTTCGTGTGTAGCCGCCGTTTCGGCGGGCGTCGTTCTGTTGTCTGCGTCCATCGCAGGCTCTCAGTCAGCAAGTGCTCAGCAGGCCGAGGCTCAGCCGCAAGCTGCGCCGCCACCTGCGGCTTCACCGGCAGCACCCACACCGCTCCCGAGCCTCGTCGTGGAGACGGACACGAAGCAGAAGAAGAAGTCAGCCGCAAAGAAACAGAAGACGAAGAGCGCAACTGCAGCGGCGCCGCAGAAAGGCCCCAGCCAAAAGCCTGACATTGCGCCCCCGAAGGCGCCGTCGACGGCAGTGCTCGGAAATCTGCCGCCCGCATATGCCGGTGGTCAGGTCGCCACCGGCGGCCAGCTCGGCTTGCTCGGCAACGTCGGCGTGATGGACACGCCCTTCAACCAGACGAGCTACACCTCGAAGACGATCCAGGATCAGCAGGCGAAGACGCTCAACGACGTGCTGCAGAACGATCCGTCCGTCATCCCGATGATGTCGCGCTACAGCTCACTCAACACATCCTATTTCCGTGGCTTCGCGTCCCCCGTGACGTACTACACGGACCTTTCGCTGAACGGTCTTATGGGGATCGTCCCTTCCTACTCCCCATCGATGTACAACATCGAACGCGCCGAGGTTTTGAAGGGCCCGAGCGCGCTGCTCAACGGCATGCCGCAAAATGGCGCAATCGGCGGTAGCGTCAATCTCGTGACCAAGCACGCCGGCGATGATCCCTTGACGCGGGTCACCACGAGCTACGTTTCGGACTCCGTGATCGGCACCAACGTCGATGTCGCGCGCCGCTACGGCACAGACAAGGAGCTCGGCATCCGCTTCAACGGCGGATACTACAACGGCGACACGGCCACCGATCCGCAGGAGGCCGAGCAAGGCGTTGCGGCACTCAACGTCGACTACCGCGGCGAGCGCGTCCGCCTTTCGGCCGACGTCGGCTATCAGAAGGACGACATCACCGCGACAATGCGGTTCATCCGCACAAACGCGCTCACAAGCGCGCCCGCGGCACCGGATGCCTCCAGAAGTCTCGCTCCTTCCTGGGCGTACGAGAAATCGGAGTCGTTCTACGCTATGGCGCGTGGCGAGATTGACCTGACGGAAAACGTTACGGCCTATGCAGCCATAGGCATGCTGAATTTCGAGAACGACCGCATCCTTGCCAACTCGGCGATCACCAACGTCAACGGCGACTTTAGCTTTACGCCCTTCCGGCAGCGCACGTTCATCGATCCGGTGTCTGCGATAGCGGGCATCAGGGCCGACCTGACGACGGGGCCGATCGAGCACACGCTGAACTTCAACGCCTCGCGCCTTCACAATCCCGGTGGCGACAACTTCGCCAACTCGCTGGACGGCCCGGTGAACACGAACATCTACAATCCCGTCTTCGGCCCGGCGCCGAATGTGCCTGACCCGGGAACGCCGATCCCGAAGTTCTATGAGTACGACCTCGCCAGCACCGGCATCTCGGATACCCTCTCGATCCTCGACAAGCGCATCCAGTTCACCGCCGGTGTTCGCCGCCAACGGGTGGAGTTCGGCCTTTGGTACCCGGGCACCCCGACGACCTACGACTCCAGCGCCTGGAGCCCCGCGTATGCGCTGGTGGTGAAGCTGTGGGAGAACGTCTCGCTGTACGCCAATTACATTGAGGGACTTCAGGCCGGAACGGTCGTGCCCAACAACGGCCTGTACACCAACGGAGGCCAGGTCTTTCCGCCGTACGTCAGCAAGCAGCAGGAAGCCGGCGTGAAGGTCGACTGGGGTACCCTGACGACGACTCTCGCGGCCTTCGAGATCTCACAGCCGAGCACCGTCACGTACGGCATTTCGCCAAACCTGACGATGGCATTGGCGGGCGAGCAAGTGAATCGTGGCGTGGAGTTGAATGTCTTCGGCGAGGTGGTGCAAGGCGTGCGCCTGCTCGGCGGTGTTTCCTTCATCGACGGCCGCCTCACCAAGACATTGAACGGCACCCTCGACGGTAGGAAGGCGCAAGGCGTGCCGCCTGTCCACGTCGTCATCGGCGGCGAATGGGATTTGCCTTACGTGCCGGGCCTGACGGTCAACGGCAGGTACACCTACACGGATCAGCAGTACGTCAATAATATCGGCGTCGTGACCATTCCCGATTGGACGCGCGTCGACTTAGGCGCCCGCTACACCTTCTTGCAGGGATGGAACGGCAAGCCGCTAACCGTCCGCGCCAACGTCGAGAACGTCTTCGACAACGACTATTGGGTCACCGGCAATAACGCCAGCATCGCCCTCAGTCAGCCGCGCACCTACATGCTCTCGACCACCGTCGACTTCTGACGACGACGGGGGACGGAGGCGCACACCTCCGTCCCCATAGGTCGCCGCAGCCGCCGTGCTGCCGACCTCGATCGGCGCCGCCACCGCCGGCTCCTGACGTTCCGGCCCCACCTCGCGCCTCTGCTCGCACACGCACAGCGCTGCCGCCTCTCCCCGCGGCCCTCTGCGGCGCCGGATAATCCCGCAGCCCCCGACGTCATGGCCCTCGCCGCGCCCCTCGGCGAGCGGCACTCCTCCACTAGACCACGCTAGTGGCTGGCGGCCCGGTGTAACAATTGGGCTGCCTCGCCCCCTTATACAATGAGGACAAGTCCTCAATCCCGACGCCAATAGCCGGCGTCACAGCAAATGGGAGTCTCAGATGTCTAACGCCGACTACGATACCGAAGAATCCGAAACGTCAGCGCCAAATTGGGGTTCCGATAGCCCTCGAGGCGGACTGGCCGTGATGAACCGGATACTCAAAGACAAAGCGACCGTACCATTATTCTTCGCCCAAACGTTGGTGCAATCACTTCGCGACGTGGGATACAACCACACCACTTCTGCGCTATGTGAGCATATCGACAACGCAATCCAGGCGAATGCTACTCAAGTTAGAATCTTCTTTCGCCAGAGCGGCAAGAAGGGAAGCTATTCCACGGACGTCGCGGTTTACGACGATGGGTGCGGAATGCCGCCAAACGTTTTGAAAGTGTCGATGGCATTTGGTGGTTCTATGAATTTTGGAAATCGAGATGGGATTGCCCGATTTGGAATGGGGATGAAAACGGCAGCCCTCAGCATGGCGCCGATGTTTGAGGTGTATTCCTGGCAAGAGCCAGCTGCAATATATCGAATGGCGCTCGACGTTGATGAGATTGGTAAAGAGCGCTCGAATCTCGTGCAGTTGCCTGACCCCAGCCTAATCTCCGAGCTTCCGGACGAAGTCGCTGATTTCTTAAAAAAGCCAGTCTCCTGGCCCGACGCCAGTGATCAGGAGCTATTCTCCGTCGGCAACGACGATCTAGAGGAGGCGCTCGGTTTCAGTGGGACCATCGTTTATATGCCACAATGCGACCGACTTACTTATGCTCAGGCAAGAACACTTGCAGAGCATGCAACTCGTGAAACATCGAGGATTTATCGCAGGGCAATCGCAGATGGCCTTAAACTCTATGTAAATAACCGCGTTGTCGAAGCGTTTGATCCAACGTACGCGATGCCAACCGCACGCCACGCCAAATACCTGGTAGGCAACTCGATGGTGAGTAAGCTCGTGGTGGCGAAGCAAGTTTCTGCCCCGGTGAGCGAGGCGTCGCCGGAAAGAGGGTCGGCTGCGATATCTATCAAAATATTCAAGTTGCCGATTGAAGAATGGTACCACCTTCCGCGTAAGACCCAAAAAAATGATCTTAGGATATTTGACGGCTTGAATGTATCAATCTTGAGAAACGGACGGGAAGTTTTCGCCGGGCCGATGACGAAGCTGACTACACGTCACAATGTGGCAAACTGGTACAGGGTTCAGATAGAGTTCCCAGGGCTATTGGACGAGGCATTTGGGGTCGCGGCCAATAAACAAGGCGTTCGTCTCAAGGGGTATGTGGAGAAGGCGATAAAGGAGGCCATTGGCGGGGACGTCTCGACCCTCAACGAAGAGCTCAAGCGATTCCAAGCGTCTCAGCGCGAATTGCGAGCGCCCGCGAAGCCCTCAGCGAGTGAAGCCCAAGCGAGTGAGTCTGATCGTTTTCAGGCGAAGGCACTTGACATGCCTATTTCCGATGACGAGAGAGCACAGCTGGAGGCAAATCTTCGTGGATTGGCGGCCACTCTCCGGCGGGCCAATGAAACTGAAGAAGAAGCGTTTGAGCGAATTAAAGGGTCCAAATATGTGATAACGTTTCGTCATGACGAGTATTGGCCATTCTATGACGTAAAGCATGTGTTCGGCCGCGTGATTTTGACGATAAATACCGCACACCCGTTTTATACGCACCTCTATGAGCCGTTGACGCGGCTGGATGTCGTTGAGACGGAGGAGGAAGGTGGCGGGCTGGAGGTCACGCAAGACGATGCAAAGGCGGGTGCGACATTGGCCCTAGATCTGCTGCTGTTATCTCTGGCGAGGGTACAAAGCCGGCTGTCTGACACGAGCGAAGAGGCCGAGAAAGTACTGGAAATACTTCGCCGGGAATGGTCGGAGACATACCGAATTCAATTGTCGGTATAGCATTGCGATAGGGGGCAATCGTCCCCTCCGCTCTGGCCCTTGTAACAGTTTGGCACTATGGTATCCTAACCTATAAGGCACAGGTTTGTTTCGGATCGCTTTGTTGAAGCACAACGTCTTCAGCGAAGATCCCCGAAAGAAACAGCGCCTTCACGTATGCAATTGTCCGCAGGCCACAGCGGTCCTGCACAGAAAAAAGGGACGATTATGGAACCGGAGCTTCCCGGTCCCTGGGACGCGTATCTGCGTCTGCAGGACCAATTAGCCGAAACGAACGTCATTAACCACCGTAGCTGGGCACTCGAGGCAGGGCTCGACGCGATAATTGAGGCGGCTTCTGCGAAGGAAGGTTCGCCTGAGCGCAATATCGCGACTGCGATAGGGACGGCCGAGCGCCGCGAACGGCACCGCGCTCGCGTGCTGCGGATTAAAGCGTCCGAGTGTCAGTCGCCGTCCGTCAAGCTAGCTGCGGCCACGGACGCTGCCGAAGCTCCGGTTGTGCTTCACCAGCTCCGCGCAGGTGTCTCTCAGCAGGAGTGGTTACTCATCGTCGCCCGCGCGGAGGGCGTCGGGTACGACGCAATCGCAAAAGCAGCTTGCATGACGTCCGGAGCCTTGCGGGTCAAGGTCTCTCGCGTGCGCCAGACGCTTGCCCTTCAACTATAGGTCGTCGTCGCCACTTTGACCGCGAAGTGCGCGACCCCACTTCCCACCCTTCTTGCGGTTCTCTGCCGCCGCCGCGGGTAGAGCGCTGTGTGCTCGCACGCGCCACAGCTTGACTTCGCGCCCCGCATCCTCGCCGAGCGCCCCCACCACCCTACCCCACCGCCACGATGTACTGCCGGAACGCGCCCATCGCAGACGCGTCGTGATACTCCTCCAGCCGCGCGATCTTCTCGCCCGCGAACGTCAGCACCTGCCGATAGCTGCCAACGTGCCTCAGCCCCGTGCGCGGATCACGCACGTCGAGATGCGCGCTCGCCCGGCCAGTGACGCCGTCGAGACGGAATGACATAACGCGCGTCGTGCAGTCGGCGTTGTCGCGATTGGCGGCAAGATGACGAAGCAGCTCCTCTCGCCCTGTGATGGTCCGCGGCCCGTTGTCCAGCCCGCCCCAGTTGGTCCAGAACACCACGTCCGGCGTATAGAGTTCCACCAGGCGGCGGATGTGCTTGGTGTTCCAGGCATCGTGTG
>CALRVN010000183.1:0-8215 GCA_943371625.1 Hyphomicrobium sp. CS1GBMeth3 | reverse complement strand
GGCCAGTTCGTCTGCCCCAAACCTCTCCTTGGAACGCTCTCTCTGCACGGTCAAAAAGATCGGCTGCCCGTAGACGTCGCCGACATATCCGCCTGCATCCCAGCGAAGTCCGGCTGTCTCGATCATGCCGGCGTTGAACGGCAGGTGATTGAGCTCCCACTCGCTGAACAGGTCGCTCTCGGTAATCGCCTGACCGGGTCGCGCGCGCTGCAATGCTCGCTGTGGACGAGGGTTGTGCAGCTCGGGACCTTGCCGAAAGGCCCAGTCGATCAGGTCGTCCAGGCGCTCGGAGTAATGCATGCCGAGCCCCGGTCCTGTCGGGTTTGAGAATAGCGCGGCGCCATCGGCTCTAAGCAACTCAGCTGTTTCTTGCAGGATGTTTCGCCATTCGCCGGGCTCCGTCGTGGCTTCGTAAAAGCGCAATACTAAAGCGTGGAGTTTATCGTCGGCGGTGGGCACATGGCACCTCCGAAATATCAATCCGTTTGATCAAAGACTATTGCCTACCACAAATGGGGTAAGTTCGCCTCCGCTCTTTCGCTTAGCGTCGGATGGTGCGCCCGACGCAGAAAAGCTCTGCCGTGGCAATATCCATTTTAAGCTATCGGGAGTGCCCGAATTGCGCGGGCGCTGCGCCGGGCGCGCGCTCGAAGGGCCATCTTCCAATGCTCGTTCCCAGGAGGATCGTTTGCGCGCACTATTTATTTGGTGAATGGCCGCTTTTCTTCCCCTGGCTGCCAGCGCGGGCGATCTGGCTACGCACCAACGCGCCGTCGAAGACATGGCTCGGCAGGCCCAAAGCGGATGCCCTCGAGAGCCCGTCGAGCAAAGGCGCTACTCGTACAAGGAAGTCTGTGGCGGCCTACCGAAGGGCGATATGTTCGAGACCATCAAAGAGAACAAGGCCTGGCTGACCTGCAGCACCGCAGTCGACAAGCTCAACGCAAACCTCTCGAACTGGAATTCCCTCGTCCGAAGCTGCAATTCAACGGCGGAGCCTGCTGGCCCTGGCTGCAAGGAAACATGTGAACAAGGAAGCAAGTGTCCGGCGGCGCACAACTGCGGTGAAGATGCCAGCTGCCATTTGCAGGAGGCACTTCACCGGCAGCAATGCCTTTCCAAGTGCGTCAAAGAGTGCGTCTTGCTCCAGGTCATCCAGGGAAAGGTTAGAGCCGATCCAGAGGCACGAAGAAAATTTGAGGAGCAGCAGGATCGGCTACATCGATTTCGCGAGAAGGGGAAGACTGACGGGGGTGGCAAAAGGGGGGTAGATAAGCAGCTGTGAATCGGCGCGCACGGCTAGTTACTACAATGGTTGCGCATGATCGCCCGGTAGCAGGCGGCCCTGCTACCCCCATCTCTCAGACAAGTGCCGAAGTGAAACTGGCCCCGCGGGCAGACGGTCAATTCGGTGGACGGTCGGCTTTCCACTTGTCGCGGCGGAGCAGGCTCGGCACGGGTTTCGCTCAACCCTCCTTGAGAGACCCAGCCGTTGTGCCCGTTCCATTGTACCTGGCACCAAGGATTGCGACTGCGTCCGTCATCGGGGCTAGCGCAGTTCCCGGAATGCGCAACGCCCGATGTCCCCGCCGGAATTGAAGTCACTAGCGCGTGTCCTTGCCCGGGGCCTTCTCTCATATTCAGGATTCCACCGGACACGGAGGGCGACACGGTGACGAGATGGCTGGTGCTGTTGAAGGTGTTGCGTTCCTGGCGCGAAGAGCTTTCGCGCCGCTGCTGCGAGCTTCGGCATTGCCGAATGAAATCGTTCCAGCGCGCGATCAAAGCATTCGCGCGGTCGACCTTTTGCGAGCACTGCCACCACGCGCCCGCTTGATACCCTGGCGCGTCGATTTTTCCGCATACCTGGTCATAGGAGATGTCGCTCTGTGTGCTTAGCTGCACGGGACAAATCGAGCCGTTCAGCTTGGTTCGCATCGCGGCGGTGAACTCTTCGATCGTTTCGGCTGCTGCGCTTTGGAACGTGAGCATGAGAGTGGTTGAGATTAGGAAACCTAACAATCCGCATTGGCTTCCCCACCCGGACCGGGTGTGTTTGAACGTTATCATTGGATCCTCGCCAGCGTTATCTCTGGCAGCGATCGTCGTCCAAACGAACTAGCGACGCATACTCCATTTAGGGTAGAGCTGCTGCGTCGTCTGCCCATCAAGTTCGAACAGTAGGGACCGCAGGCGTCGATGCCGGTTACTGGCCCCGAGCGCCAACGGCGTCCCACGACGTTTTCGACGTCAACGTCGCGAGCTCCACCCTGAGCGGGGTCGGTAATGCGTCCCAGTAGCGGAGGTGGACAGCAACTACCTCCTGGCATCGCATTACGTGAAGCCGCTCAGGCTCGTGGCAGCTCGATAGCGCCCCGCGCGGCATAATAGGCCACCATCGCGGCCTTGCGGTCCGCGGTGACTCCGTGGATGTTGCCGCCATGGCTGAACGCGTCGTACTCGTCACTGGATCGCTAGCGGAACCCCGCGTCAAACGCATTGCCGATGAGCTCGGCGGCGATGCGCTCGATCCCGTCGTTGCCAATGTGGGCGTCAAGGTCGCCGCGTTGATGACGACGGAGATCGTCGAGCGGCGCCTCAAGCTGCCCGAAGGTGCCGACCGGGTGGTGATGCCGGGTCGCTTCCGCGGCGACCTGGAGCGTCTATCCGACTTTTTCGGAACGCGCTTCGAGCGGGGACCGGACGAGATTGCGGACCTGCCCGAGTATCTCGGCCAAGCCAAGCGCAAGGTTGATCTGTCGCAGCACAACATGACGATCTTTGCGGAGATCGTCGATGCGACGGCCATGACGATCCCTCAGATCATCGAGCGGTCCCGCAAGCTGCGCGCAGACGGTGCCGATGTGATCGACCTCGGCTGCCTGCCGGACAGTCCGTTTCCACATCTGGAGGACACAATCGCCGCGCTGCATACCGATGGCGTGCGGGTGAGCGTCGACTCGTTCAACTCCGGTGAGTTGTCGCGTGCGACCAAAGCGGGCGCCGACTTCCTCCTCAGCCTGTCCGAAAAGAACATCGACATCGCCGACGAGGGGCCGGCGGTACCGATCCTGGTCTCGGCCGGTGCCGCCGACCTCGCTTCACTCGATCGCGCGATCGATATCATGATCGCCAAGGGCAAGCCGTTCTACGCGGATCCGATTCTCGACCCCATCCACTACGGGTTCGCGGCGTCGATCGCGCGCTACTACGATCTGCGCATGCGCCGCCCGGATGTGCCGATCCTGATGGGCATCGGCAACCTGACGGAGCTGACGGACGCGGACACGACGGGGATCAACGCGCTGCTGATGGGGCTGTGCTCAGAGCTCAACATCACCGCTGTGCTCGCGGTGCAGGTGAGCCCGCACTGCCGCACGGCGATCAAGGAGTTCGACTACGCGCGGCGGGAATATTTCGCCGCTAAGCAGGCCGACGCGCTGCCTCAGGGCTTCGGCGCCGGCCTCATGGCGTTGCGAGACCGTAAGGGCTTTGCCTCAACGCCGGAGGAGATCGTGACGCTCGCCTCGCAGATCCGCGACGCCAACTATCGTATCGAGGTCGCAGAGGACGGCATCCACATCTACAATCGCGACGGTCACCACGTCGGGCAGGATCCGTTCGAGCTGTTTCCGCACATCGATACGCGTGCCGATGCAGGTCATGCTTTCTACCTCGGCGTCGAGACTGCGCGGGCAGAGATCGCGCACAAGCTCGGCAAGCGCTACGCGCAGGACGAGCCGCTGGAGTTCGGCGTCGTCGCCGGGACCAAGGGCTCTGCCGAGGATGCACACCAGATGAAGTTCAAAGAAGCTGGCAGCACCTTGAAGAAGCCCGACAAGTAGTGGCCGAGAGGCCCGAGGAGAAGGCGTAGAGCCTCCTCCCCAAGTGGGTTCGTCAGTGCACCAGCTTGGCGCGTGCCTTTTCTGCTGCGGCGACCATGTTGATCAGCGCTGGGCGAACCTCGTCCCACTTGCGGGTCTTAAGGCCGCAATCGGGGTTGACCCAGATCTGATCCGGAGACAGATGCTGCTTGGCCTTCTGCAGCAGGTCCAGCATTTCATCCGTGCTCGGCACGCGCGGCGAGTGGATGTCGTAGACGCCCGGTCCGATCTCATTGGGATAGCGGTATCCAACAAATGCCTGCAGCAGCTCCATCTTGGATCGCGACGTCTCGATGGAGATGACATCGGCATCCATGGCGCCGATCGCTGCGATGATGTCGTTGAACTCCGAGTAGCACATGTGCGTATGGATCTGCGTAGCATCCGCAACGCCCGAAGCCGTTAGCCGGAAGCATTCGACAGCCCAGTCGAGGTAAGTCTGCCAATCCTTGCGCCGAAGCGGGAGGCCTTCGCGAAGTGCGGCCTCGTCGATCTGGATCATCGCAGCCCCGGCCTTTTCGAGGTCGAGAACTTCATCGCGCAGGGCCAGCGCGATCTGACGGCACGCGTCACACCGCGGAATGTCGTCGCGCACGAACGACCAGTTGAGGATCGTGACCGGTCCCGTGAGCATGCCCTTCATAGGTTTATTGGTCAGCGACTGGGCGTAGCGCCACCATTCTACGGTCATCGGCGCCGGACGCGAGACGTCACCGAACAGGATCGGTGGACGGACGTAGCGTGACCCGTAGCTCTGCACCCAGCCGTGCTTGGTGAAGGCGAAGCCCGACAGCTGCTCGCCGAAATACTGCACCATGTCATTGCGCTCGAATTCGCCGTGCACGAGCACGTCGAGGCCGATCTCCTCCTGCCAGCGCACGGCTTCCTGGGTCTGCTGACGCAGGAATGCTTTGTAGGCATCGTCGGTGAGCCTGCCGCGGGCGTGGTCGGCGCGGGCCTTGCGAACCTCCGGCGTCTGTGGGAACGAACCGATTGTGGTGGTTGGAAAGCTTGAGAGCTGCAGCCGCTTGCGCTGGGCTCCACGCCGGTCGGCGAAGGCGGATGCGCGCTGCAGCAGCCCGTCCGAAACGGAGCCGGCCCGGCCGGTCACTGCCGGATCGTGGATCTTGGCTGACGTCTTGCGCGATACCGCCGCGCGCATCGAAGCCGCGAGTTCGTCTTGAACGCTGTCGCGACCATCGTTCAGGGCCCGGCCGAGGATGGATAGTTCGTCGAGCTTCTGCTGGGCAAAAGCGAGCCAGTTCTTGAGGTCTGGGTCGAGGCCAGTCTCGAGTTCTAGATCGATGGGGACGTGCAGCAGCGAGCACGAGGGGGCGATGAAGATATTGTCGGCGCCACGCGCCTTCACCAGGGGCTCGATGCGATCGAGGATCGCCGGGAGGTTTGCGCGCCAGATATTGCGGCCGTCGATGACGCCGAGCGACAACACCAGAGTTTTCGGCGCTTTGGCAATGACGGCGTCCAGTTCTTCAGGCGCGCGAGAAAGATCGAGATGTAGGCCCGCCACGGGAAGCAAAAGCGCGGTTTCGAGGTTGTCGCCGTAGGCGCCGAAGTAGCTGGTCAGGAGCAGCTTCAACCCCGGCACGGCTTCGGCGAAGCGACCGTAGGCCGATTGCAGCGCGAAGGCGACGCCGTCGCCGATGTCGAGCGCGAGACAGGGCTCATCGATCTGCACCCACTCGGCGCCGGCCCTATAGAGCTGCTGCAGCACGTCGACGTAGACCGGGAGCAAAGCGGGCAGAAGAGACAGCGTATCCAAGTCCGCAGCTTTGGACTTCGCCAGCGTCAGGAAGGTGACTGGCCCGAGCAATACGGGTCGCGTTGCGTACCCGATCGATTTTGCCTCTTCGAACTCGTCGATCGGCTTGGTCGAGGCGAGCGAGAAGCTCTGGCCGCGGCTAAGCTCGGGCACCATGAAGTGGTAGTTGGTGTCGAACCACTTCGTCATTTCGAGCGCGGGGACGCCTTTGCCATGCGAATGTGCGCAGCCGAGATAGGGATGGTCGATCTCGCCAAAGGTCTGGCTGCCGCGCGCCATGGCGAAGTAAGTGTCGAGAGGTGGTGCTCCCTGAACCGGTCCATAGAGGCCTGGAATAGCGCCGACCATTACCGCGGTGTCGAGCACGTGATCGTAGAGTGAGAAGTCGTTGCTCGGGATGTGCTCGATGCCGGCTGCCTGTTGCCGCGCCCAGTTCGTGGCGCGCAGGCTCGCAGCCACCTCAAGCAAAGTCTCTTCGTCGGACTTTTCCGACCAGTATGATTCGAGCGCCGATTTGAGTTCACGGCTTGGCGCCGATGCGCGGGAATCCGAGATTTGTCACGGTGACGGGCATGAGGCTCCTTTTCGCGCATGAGGCGCGAGGGGTGAATGGTGACGACGTATTTCAAGCGAGCTCTCGGGCCTCGCCTTCGATAGCGATTGGGCGGCCGTCATCATCGACCGCAACCATTTCAAAACGACCGCGCATCGCAAGCTCGCGGCCACCCGTCTTGATCGTCTCGGAGATGACTTCGACCCTGACCGTCATGGACGAGCGGCCGATGCGCTCTACGCGTGCGCAAAGTTCAACCAGCTGGCCGACGCGGACCGGCAAGAAGAAGTCGACGCGATCCGATGCCGCCATGACGACGTTAGCGCCCGCCCGTCGCGCTGCTGCGATAACGGCTGCCTTTCCCATCAGGTTGAGAGCGGTCCCGCCGAACAGCGTGCCGTAGTGATTGGCCTGCTCGGGGAAGACGATATCGACGAACCGCGTCTCATTCGGGTCGACTGGGCTCATGGCTCAGTCCTTCCGATCCTCGTTAACCGGCATATGTATGATAGGCACCATCTGGTCGCCCCACTGGCCTTCGCCGTTGTGGATGCGGGAGCGGCGCATCAGCTCGATCGTGACGCCGACCTTCACCGCAGCTTCGATCTGCTCGTTGAGACGGTGCAGCGTGTCGGCGACGCGGCGGATCAATATCTCCGCCTCGTGGCGCCTGCCTGGGCCGCCGAATGGGTCGCTCATCTGAATCACTTCTGCCGTATTGCCCATGCCGCTTTCTCCTCGGTTTGGCATTCAACCGGCAGCCCGGCGGAATCTGCACGTCCCGCCCGCCCTCTTGTCAAACGCCGATATTCGCATTGTCGCCATCTCGAAGGCCTGCTGCCCCGGCTTGAGCGCGCAGCGGAGAGGCGCAGCACGCGACTTGGATAGTCGAAACGCCGCTGCTTGCCCTCCTGCGCCGCCGCAGCGTCGATGACGACCTTCACGTCGTGCTTCTTGAGCAGATAGCTTCGCAAACCGGATGCGACGTCGCCAACCTGCAGACCGGCGGCGCCGAACAGCTTCTCCGCCGCCTCATCCAGTTCGGGAATGTAGTTGTGCCGCGCGTAGAAAAAATCGCGCACCTGCTCGTGCGGCATGAGCTGCAGGGGCGCGGTGTCCTCCGTGGCATCGACACCAAGGCGCGCCGCCAAGGCATCGGAACGCTCAACGGCCGTGCGATAACGCCGATGCAGCGCCACGATGGCGCGACCCACCGCCGGCATATTCGCCGCGACCTCGCGAATTTCCGTCAGTGCAACCTTCTCGTCGACCGGCGGCTCAGCCAGCACGTCGCGCAGGTCGGCGATGAGCCGCGCCTCGTCGTCCTCCGAGAACATCTGCACGTCGACGCCGAACACCGCGTTGATCTTGAGGAGGATCGGCACGGTCAGCGGCCGCTGGTTCTTCTCCAGCTGGTTCACGTAGCTCGGCGACAACTCCAGCGCCTTGGCGAGCGCGAGCTGGGTCAACCCGCGCTCCTCGCGCAGCCGGCGCAAATGCACGCCAATGAATGCCTTTTTCATCGTCAAACCTCGATTTGCAAGATTTGCAAAACCCGGGTCGAACCTTCACAAACATCCACCAATTCAGGAGTTTCATGAGGCTACGACTTGCGCATAATTGTACCCTGTCGACTAGAGGAGAACGAAATGTTGGGCACCTGCGACCTGTCCGATCGCTTCGAGGATGCGCGCGTCGCCGCCGCGGTGCTGCGCGACTTCGGCGGCCGCAAGCGATTCGCCGGCGTGGCCGTCACGGTGAAGTGCTTCGAGGACAATTCGCGCATCAAGGAGTTGCTTGCAACGCCGGGAGCAGCGCGCGTTCTGGTGGTCGATGGGGGTGGCAGCGTGCGCTGTGCGCTGCTCGGCGATCTGATTGCGCAAAGTGCGGTCGACAACGGCTGGGAAGGCGTCGTCATCGACGGCTGCGTGCGCGATACTGCCGTTCTTGCGTCGCTGGATATCGGCATCACGGCGAGGGCAGCCGTACCCCGCCGCT
>CALRVN010000182.1:0-8254 GCA_943371625.1 Hyphomicrobium sp. CS1GBMeth3 | reverse complement strand
GGCGGGTGGTGGCGCCGATGAACTGCTCCTCGCGCGTGAACTCCCACATCACCGGGCGCCCGGTCTTCAGGGTGGCGAGTACGCACAGATCCTCGCAGATCATCTCCTGCTTGCCGCCAAAGCCGCCACCGATGCGCTCGGTGAAGACGTGCATTTCGCGATCGAAGAGGCCGAAGAGGTAACAGAGCTTCTGCTTGGTGATGAAGGGAGCCTGCGAACTCGTGCGCACGTGCATGCGGCCATCGTCGCCGCGCCATGAGATGCAGCCGTGCGTTTCGAGGTGCACGTGCTGGACGCGCGAGGTCGAGTACGTGCGTTCGTGAACTACGTCAGCTTCTTCCAAGCCTTCGGCGACGCTGCCGACGTCGCCGTGGATGTCGACGTAGATGTTGTCGTGGAAGGCGATGCTGCGGCTGTGCAAGACCGGCGCGCCGGGGGCCATCGCAAGCTCCGCATCGAACACGGCGGGCAGCGGTTCGTACTCGACCTTGATGAGGCGGCAGGCGGCTTCGGCGGCGGCTTCGGTCTCGGCGACAACGGCGGCGACGCGCTGGCCGACGAAGCGGACGACGTTATCGAGAATGTAGGTGTCGTCGGGATCGACGAGATGGTCCTCGTGTGTCGCTGTCGAGTAAAGGCGGCGCGGGACGTCCTCCCAGGTGTAGACGCCTACGACGCCGGGGTAAGCCTCGGCTTTGGCGCGGTCGATAGACTTGATGCGCGCGTGGGGATGGGGTGAACGCAGCACCTTCAGGTGCAGCGCATTCTCCGGCGGCTCGAGGTCGAGCGTGTACGGCGCCTTGCCGGTCACGATGGCTTCGGCGAAGGGGCTACTTAGGCTCGATCCGCACGCGCTGCCTGCGATGTCCTTCTCGATTGCAGTGATGCCGCGGAAAGCGTCGTCGATGCTGCGGTAGCCGGTGCAGCGGCAGAGATTGCCCTTGAGCATGCGCGGCAGGTCGTCGTGCGCCGCGGCGTCGAACGTCGCCGACGTCATGATCATGCCGGCGGTGCAGAAGCCGCACTGGAAGGCCTGGGCATCGACGAAGGCGCGCTGCATGGGATGCAGCTCGCCGTCCTTCGCCAAGCCCTCGATTGTCGTGATGTGGCGGCCTTCGGCGCGCAGCGCAGGGACAAGGCAGCTGTGAAAGGGCGTTCCGTCGATCCAGACGGTGCAAGCTCCACAATCGCCCGAGTCGCAGCCCTTCTTGACGCCGAAGCATCCCAACTCGCGCAGCATCGTGCGCAGGCACTGGCCAGGATCCGGATCGGCGGCGACGCTGGCGCCGTTGAGGGTCAACTTCATGGCGCTTCCCTTTCGAGAAGCTCGGCGCGGATCTGCTCGGAGAAATAGTAGGTGAGATGGCGCTTGTAGCGGGCGGAGCCGTGCACATCCTCGAAGTATTCAGATTCGGGAATGGCGAAGAGCAACGCGTCGCGCAGCTCTCTCTCATCGGGCACGCGATCGAAGCGAAGCTGGTAGGGCCTTGCGGTCGCGGCTGAGACGGTGAGCACGAGATCGCGGGTGCCGGGGTTTTGCGTGCCGATGACGATGATGGCCGAGCGGCCCAAGTGCGTGAGCGAGGCGCGGCGGAATGCGAAGTGCTTTGAGAGTGCTCGGGCCGGCAAATAAATCGAGCGCAACAGCTCGCCCGGGTGCAAGACGTTCTTGTGATTGCCGGTGACGAAGTCGAGCGCGGCAACCTCGCGCGGTGCTCCGTCGCGCGGCCACAGCGTGTAGGTGGCTTCGAGAGCCGTGGTGAGCGAGATCATGGCGCCGGCTGGCAGCGACATGACGATGTTGCCGCCGACGGTCGCGGCGTTCCAGACCTTGAACGAGGCGAGAAGGCAATCCGCGCACATCTTGAAGAGGGGTGCGGCGCGCCATGCAGCCGGTGTTTTGAAAGATGTCAGCTCTGCGAGGGTGCAGGTCGCCGCGATGTCCAGTCCGTCGGCGGAAACTTGCAGGGCCGGCCAGCACAGCGACTGCAGGTCGATCAGCGTGTCGGTGCCGATCTGCGGCGTCGAGAAGAGCCACGTCCCGCCGGCCAGCCACGCGCAGCCGTCGCGCCACTCTCCGATCTCGTCGGCCGATAGCGGTTGCCTGAACTCGGTGACGGTATTCAAGTTCATGCCGTTGCCTCACCTAGCCGAGAAGATGCCAGAAGAATGCAATTTCGATTGCGTAGCAGAGCACGAGGATGAGCGGCATCGCCCAGGCAGTCCAACGTGGATAGCCCTCGGGATAGAGCCAGGCGTGAAAGCCGACGATTGCCAGCGGCATCAGCGGCCACGTCGTCAGGGCGACGCTGATCGTGTTGCCGATGAAAGTGCGTAGCGCCGGATTGAGGTGCTCGAGCTGCGGGTTGAGGTAGCGCAGTTCCAGCATGATGACGGGAAAGAGCGTGAGCAGCACAAGGCACGCCGTCTTCCACATGCCCGGTTGTGCGCCCGTCGCGGGATCGTTTGGAATCCACCCCGGGAAGGAGGCGTCGACGCGCTGTGCGACGAAGCCGCCTATCAGCTCGTCGCCTTCCTTGACCATCCGGGCGCGCTCGTCGGATTTGAGCCAGCGCTCGAGGTTGGTGGCAGAGTCGAAACGCAGAATGGTCGTCCAATCGTTCTCGCCCTGCCGCGGCGGCTGCACAAACGAGCCGAGGAAGCCGGTGAAGGTGGACTGCATCTTCTGCATGCGATCGGCCCAGGCACGATATGCGGCTTCCTTGCCGGGCTTGATCTGGCTGACGATGACGACGCTGGCGCCCTGGGTGATCGAGTACTCGGCAGCCGCCTGGCCGACGAGCTGCATGATGACGCCGCCTTGAACCAGCGGTGTCGCTTCTTCCACGAGCTTGCGGTTCGTTTCGCCGCGCCGCCATTGCTTCAGGGCATCGATGGTGCGGAAGCGGGCGACGGAGACGACTTCCTGCTGGTCGGGCGGGGCGGAGGGCCAGAGCTCGGCGCTTACAGCGTCACCGGAGGCAAGCAGCGCGGTCTGCCAGCGACCCTGCCATTGCGCGAAGGCGGTTTCGCGTCCGGGCAAGACGCGTGCAGAAACAAGAAGGGTTGAGGGATTGTCGCTCATAGGCGGCTCAATCGCCACCTAGCGTACTGGCAAAGGCTCCACTGCTGGAGCTGACCTTGCCGATCTCTTTCGCCTGAAGTGTCGTGGCATCCGCTGCAGACTTGAAGAGCTTATACTTACGGACCTGCACGCTTCTGTCGGCGCGCGAGATGCCGCTGACCAGGAGATCGGCGCCGGTGGTGGTGCTGGTTGTGGCGACCTGCACGCCGGACGCCTCATCGAAGGGCTGAAGCTGCGCGATGCTCGCGAAGGTTGGAGCAACGCTGTGCGACGCGAAGCTTTGCAGATAGACTTTCGGGCCCCCGTCGAGGCCTGAACCGCTGGAATAGACCTTCACTGCGCCGGGTGCTGCGAGCTGACCGACGACGATCGTCTCGGCGCCGCCGAGGGTGCCGGTCAGCCAGCCGGTGGAGAGCGAGACGCCGCCCGTATAGCCAATGCCGAACGGCATGAAGGCGGACGTGACCGCTGCTTCTTTAGGGCCGGGGCACTGGTTCTTGGTCGCCGCGGTGTCGGTCTTTGCGAGTTTGAGCGGCTTCATCAGAGAGAAGTTGAAGACCTTCACCTGTGTAGGTGTGCCAGGACCCGGTGCGGTGACGATGCTGTAGCGGCCGGTAGCGAAGTCGACGAAGCCGGAGGTGACGGTCACGCCGGAGGTGTCATTGGCGTAGGGAGTGAAGGTCGCGAATAGGGGCGGCGCAGTGCCGGTCGATGCGGGAAGCTCGGTGCCGAATACTTTGACCTGGCTCGGGATGCTCGGCCCGGAGCCGACGATGATGTTGTCGGCCGTGGTGCCGTCGATCTGTGCCGCGGTGACGCTGACACCGCCGCGCGTTGTTTCATCGAAGGCGGCAAAGCGCGCGATCTGCGTTGCGAACGCGCCCTGGCCGTTCGCTGCCTTGCCAGAGTAGACGGCGACAATCGGGGCGTAATTTTCGCCAGCGCCGACGACGAGGTCATAGATGCCGTCGTCGTTGACGTCACCCATCGCGACGCTCAGGCTGCCTTCGAAATCCGGGAAGGGCTCGACCGTTGCGACGGGCTTGTCGCCGTTGCCGTCGAAGATGTTGACGCGCGCCGGGCGGCCGGGCGCGCCGCGCACCGCGACGGCGTAGGTCGAGACTTCGGGTATCACGTTGACGAGGGCCATCAGGCCGTTGTCCTCGTGATTGAGGCGATGGCAGTGCATGACATAGAGGCCGGTGAAGTCCTCGAACCTGGTGCGCAGCGAGAGGGCACCCGGCTGGATGACGCTCTCGCCCGGCCCGAGGACGGGAGCCGGGACGTTGGCGTTGTCGACCTCCCACATTTCGGGTCCCGTCTTCAGGCCCGTGGTCGGATCGAAGTAGCTCGTCACCTGGAAGTCGTTGACGTGGATGTGGATCGGATGCTCGTCGTTGTTGTTGTTGACGAACTTCCACTCCTCAACCGAGTTGAGGCGCGGCTGAATGAGGGGCACGTTGGGGAACGCCGTTCCCTCGAAGCCGTAGACGAAGGCCTTGGGGTCGTTCTTATCGGCGAGGTCGTTGAGGAAGCCGCCGGACATGGTCAGCGTGCGGGTGAAGTCGGGTGTGAGTTTCGACAGCTCCTCGAAGCTGGCGTGGGCGCCGAGTTCCTGGCCCTCGACGAATGGCACGGTGACGCCGCGATCGCCGGATGGCACTGCGCGGGCCAGAACCTGGGTCGGGAATACGAAGAAGCCGTCGAAGTAGCTGATATGCGATGGCAGCACGCTCAGCGTGCCAAGCGTTGCCGGCGGGTTCTCGGTGCCGTTGCTTTCGTAAAGGATGCCGGGTGAGCTGAGCGTCCTCGCGCCCTCGCCAATCGACGGCATGTCGAGAACGAGCTCGCCCTTATCGGGCATCGTCACCGCGATTGCGTATCGCGTTGCCGGTGGGATGACGAGGCGCGTGCCGTTCTCGAAGGCGGGATAATGGACGGCGGGGCTCGGATTGCCGTCCGTGCCGACGATGGCGATCTTCGGATGGCGTCCCGTTGCCGTCTCGGTGAGCTGCACGCTCATGTAGGCGATGTCGCTGACGTTCGCGAGCACCCAGATTTCCGTCTGACCGGGCCTGGAATCGATCACCGGCTGGAACAGGCCGTTGACGGTGAACTGCACGTCGCGTTTGTCGTCGGGCAGCGCCAGTTCGGCCTCGACATCGCTGCCGCCGCTGTCCGGGTTGGCCGAGAAGCGTTGCAGGTTGCTCGGGATGAACTGGAAGCGCCCGCGCATGTTGTTGATCGACAGCGGGCCGGAATACCAGACGGTGGCAAAGCGCGTTCCAGGCTTCGATTGCGTGAAGTTCACCGGCGCGAGCAGCGGCCGGTACGTTCCCTTCGCCAGTTCATCACCGGCGGGCGGCTTCAGCGTGCTGACCCACTGCGACCAGGACGGCATGTTGAATTGTGCCAGTCCACCGCGCCGATCGAAGATGGAATTGTATTGCAACACCATGTTGCGGATCGGGATGGCGTGCTCGGTGACGAGTGGCAGGTTGCCATCGGTGCGGCCGATGGCCAGCAGACCGGCCATGCCGAAGTACACGTGCGGCGTCGTCAGCCCGTGCAGATGGCTGTGATACCAGTATGCGCCTTGGGGCATGCTCTTGGGGATGCGGTAAGTATAGGTGTTCGACATGCCGCCCGGCACGTGCAGCATCACGTTGTCGGCGTTGCCCTTGGGGCTGATGTGCAGGCCGTGGACGTGCAGATTGAGCGGCGAATTTGCAAGCTGCTCCGGGTAGAGCGGCACGTTCCCGCCCTTGGCCGTGTACTGCGGGTCGAAGAAATCACGGATGGTGAGGCCGCTGAGGTCGTTCTCGAGGTGAACGATCAGCGTTTCGCCTGGAGAAACCTGCAATGTCGGTGAGGGGTAGAGGTCGTTGCCGGACATCTGTCCGTCTGAGGCGGTACCGCGCTGGAGCGTATAGCCGAAGAGGAGAGCGTTCTCGACCGGCTTTGCCACAGTATCGAGTGTAGCGCGGCCCTGGTGCGCTTTGAGCGTCACCTCGAGGACGCCGTCCTTGCTCGAAAGGGTCACCGGCTCGCGGTATGGGGACCGCACCGACGGCGCGAAAAGCGCAGACGTTTCCTGCGCCGGCGCGGGGTTTAAAGGCGCCACCGCGAGAAGTGCCAGCCCAATTGCGACGCCGCGCAAGGCGAGCGCGCGAGGTGTCGAAATTTGCATGGCGACCAGCTGAATCTCCGCGCAATTTCGTTGCGAATCACAGTCAAGGGACGGTGCCCTGCGAGTGGGGGCTCGGCAAGGACCGCGTTCGGATTCCGCACGGGTATTCTGGAGCGTGGCCTACTAGGCGTTAGCCCGCGATGAGCGCCGGGTCATCCTCGGCGAGGGGCATGGCGAATACGACGCCGCAGAACCCGGCGACCGACCAGTCTACCGTGCCATCGACTGTATGCTGGGAAGAGAGCTTCACGCTGACGGGATCGCCGGCGTTCAGGCCGAAGGCTCCGTCGAGTCTGATGCCGCCGCGGGTGACGCTGCGGATGCTGGGGTGCTGGACCTTGCCGTGTGCCTGCAACAATGCGAAGCGGTTCGCAGCATGGAAGGGCGGGCGCTTGGCCAGTGACCCGCGCGCGGTGTGCAAACGCATCGCTGAAAATTCCATGACGCCCCAATCCTCAAGCCCCAAACGCCACAATCGCACGGCGGTGCTTGCTGCCGGCTTGCACTACGATCTCACGCTTGAATTGAACTTTTCACATCTCCTTAAGTTTCATGATAGCGGCGTCATGGGTGCTGAATCGTGGCGGGGCGTTGCCGGTTCGGTACCGCTGCTATCACCCAACCGTCGAAGTCAGAGGAACCGCCGCTTGATACGTCGACTGATCGACTTCTGGCTCGGCCGCAGGGCTGAGCCAACTCCCGCAGCGCTGAAATCTATCGAAGGGTTCCGGCCGATCACGGTGGTGACGGGCGGGTCACGGGGCATCGGATTTGGTCTGGCGGGCCGGTTTGCGAGGTCGGGATGCGACGTCGCTCTGGTGGCGAGGCATCCGCAGGACTTGTCGGTGGCGGCGCAGGTCATCACACGCGAGTACGGCGTGAAAGTCCTGAGCATCGCCATCGACGTGACCGAGATGGACGCGCTGGGGCGCATCGAGCGAGAAATCAATGCGAGCGGGTTTTACCTGGAAACGCTCATCAATTGTGCTGGTGTGGGCTTGGCCGGGCCGTTCGTCACGCATCCGCCGGACGAGCTTGAGAAGCTGATTCATCTAAATGTCTCGGCCCTGACGCGTCTGACGCGTGAAGCGCTTCCCGCCATGCTGGCGCGCGGACATGGCGGCATCATAAACGTCGCGTCGCTGGGCGGCCTCATCCCGGGGCCGAACCAGGCGGCCTACTACGCCAGCAAGGCCTATGTCGTATCGCTGTCGCGCGCCCTCGCGACGGAGGTGGCGGGGCGCGGAGTGCGCGTGATGGCACTAGCACCCGGCCCGGTCGACACGGGTTTTCATCAGGCGATGGGGGCGGAGCTGTCGTTCTATCGCCAGCTGCTGCTGGCGCTGGGCCCGCGGCAGGTCGCGTTCGAGGCCTACCTCGCGTACGTGCTGGGATTTCGTCTTTATGTGCCGGGTTTCACCGGGAAGCTGCTGCAGATCGCGGTGTGGATTATCCCGCATTCGCTGATCCTGCCGCTCACTGGATGGCTGCTGCGGCGACGGGCGGTGCCGCGGTGGGCCGGGCCGGACGACGAGCATGCATGATTGCCGCACTGGGCAAGCGTTTGCTTTGTCGCAATACATTTTGGTTCTAGTGTCAGGCGGCGCCGGGAGTCAGGTCAAGCGTATCACGGCGCGCCGGCGCGGTGCGTGCCGGCGAGTAAAGTCAACTCGCTGTGTGCTCGTCACCGCGTCGGCACCGCTACTTCTTGCCGCGCAACGGAAGGCGCCGTCAGCCGTTCAGCAAAGGCGCGGCTCCTTCACCATCCGAACATCACTGGGCAGTCGCGCTTCGTCGCCCCTATCGCCCAATACTCTTACAAGTGATCAGGATGCCCGCCCGTAGTTCCTCCTCCAACGCCAATCTCGATCTCGCTCCCATCGGTAACGGACGCACGTCTGCGCTCGTCGATACGAAGGGACGCATCGTGTGGTGGTGCTTCCCGCGCCTCGACTCCGATCCGGTGTTTTCGCGTCTGC
>CALRVN010000181.1:0-8263 GCA_943371625.1 Hyphomicrobium sp. CS1GBMeth3 | reverse complement strand
CCAAACCCATGCAATGAAAGGAGTAAGAGGTGGCCGCACAAGCGGACAAACCGCCCAATAAAACGAACGGGGAAGGAACTGCACCATGGCTACCGCCGCGGGCCTGGCTGACGCCGAGCCGCCACTGCTCTCGCGAGAGCGTATCGTCGCCAAACCGGGGTTCAACCGGTGGCTCGTCCCGCCCGCTGCGCTTTGCATTCACCTCTGCATCGGCATGGCCTACGGCTTCTCGGTGTTCTGGAAACCGCTGCAGGCCGCGCTCGTCGGCGCCGACGGCAAGGCGCTGCCCGAGTGCTCGGCCGGCGCTGTGACATTCGCCGAGAAGTCCATCGGCACCTTGCACGCGCTGACCGCCACCGATTGCAACTGGAGCCAGTTCGACCTCGGCTGGATGTACACGTTCTTCTTCGTGCTGCTCGGCGTCTCGGCCGCCACCTGGGGGCACTGGCTCGAGCGCGTCGGCCCGCGCAAAGCCGGCCTCGTCGCGACGGTGTGCTGGTGCGGCGGCCTGCTGATCGCAGCGCTCGGCGTCTACATCCACCAGCTCTGGCTGATGTGGCTCGGCGCCGGCGTCATCGGCGGCATCGGACTTGGGCTGGGCTACATCTCGCCCGTCTCCACACTCATCAAGTGGTTCCCCGACCGCCGCGGCATGGCGACCGGCATGGCGATCATGGGCTTCGGCGGCGGCGCCATGATCGGCTCGCCGCTGGCGACGCTGCTCATGAACGGCGGCGACATCGGCCCGCTGCATTTCGCCGGGTTCAAGGACGGTGCCGATCCGGGCGTTTGGGAAACCTTCGTCGCCATGGCGGCGATCTACCTCGTCTTCATGCTCATCGGCGCGTTCGGCTATCGCATCCCGCCCGCCGGCTGGAAGCCGGAGGGGTGGACCCCGCCCGCCAACTCCAACCGCATGATCACGTCCAACAACGTGCATCTGAAGGACGCGCACAAGACCCCGCAATTCTGGCTGCTCTGGATTGCGTTGTGCATGAACGTATCGGCTGGCATCGGCATCATCGGCGCCGCCTCGCCCATGCTGCAGGAAACCTTCGCCGGCGTCCTCGCAGGGCACCCGGAGCTCGGCTACCTCGATCTCAAGAAGGATGCCGCGCTGCTGGCGATCGCGGCGGGTGTCGGCGCCGGCTTCGTCGGCCTCATCTCGCTGTTCAACATTTTCGGCCGCATCTTCTGGGCCTCGTCATCCGACAAGCTGGGGCGCAAGACGACCTACTTCATCTTCTTTGTGCTCGGCGCGGCAATGTACGTGCTCGCCTCGTTTGCCGCTGACTGGAAGGTGCTGGCGTTGTTCGTCGGCTGCTTCTGCGTCATCGCCTCGATGTACGGCGGTGGCTTCTCGACGGTTCCCGCCTATCTCGCCGACATGTTCGGCACGCAGTTCGTCGGCGCCATTCACGGGCGTCTGCTCACGGCGTGGTCGACCGCCGGCATCGTCGGCCCGGTCATCGTCAACTACATGCACGACACGCGACAGGCCGAAGGCATCGCTCCCGATCAGCTCTACGGACCGATCTTCTACGTGCTCGCCGGCCTACTGGTTGTCGGCTTTGTCGCCAACCTGCTGGTGCGGCCGGTCGACCACAAATGGCACATGACCGACGCCGAGGTCGCGGCCGAGCAGGCCAAGAACGTGACGTCGGCCACGGCGGCGAAAAGCGGCTCGTTCGGCATCGGTACCGGCGGCCTGGATACCAAGGCCGGCTTGTTCTGGTTGCTGGTTGGCATCCCGCTGGCTTGGGGTATCTGGAACACGGTCGTGAAGGCGCTCGTACTCTTCCACTGAGCGCGGACTAATCGTCAAGCACGCGTGCGGCCCTGGCCGTGAGCGTGCTTTTTTTTTGTTGCGATGAAACGACCGGGCGCCAGTGTCAACCCAGGCGACGGCGCAGCGGATGCGGACGCGTCGCCAGCACCTTGTCGATGCGGCGCCCGTCGAGGTCGACGACCTCGAACTTCCACCCGAAGCCCTCTACCGATTCACCCGTCGCCGGAATGTGGTGCATCAGCGCCAGGATGAACCCGCCGACCGTCTGATAGTCGCGATCCTCCGGCAGCGTGATGTCGAGCACATCCGCCATTTCGTCCGCCGGCATCGCACCCGAGAACAGCCACGAGCCGTCGTCGCGCTCGACCGCATACGGCTCACGCCCTTCCGAGTCGGAATGAAACACGCCCGCAATCGCTTCCAGGATGTCGTTCGGCGTGACGAGACCTTCGAAGTGACCGTACTCGTCGTGAATCAGCGCCATCGGTACCACGGCCTCGCGCAGTACCTTCAGCGCGTCGAGCGCGTCCATGGTGTCCGGGATGATCGGCGCTTCGACCAGATGCGCACGCAGATCCAGCGGCTTGCCTGCCAGCAATGCCGCCAGCAGCACGCGCGCCTGCACCACGCCGATCATCGCATCGGCTGAGCCCTCACCGACGGGCATGCGCGAGTGGCCCGTGCCGAGCAGCTTGTCGCGGATCTCCGCTTCGCTGGCGTTGATGTCGAGCCATTCGACGTCGGTGCGCGGGGTCATGACGCCGATCACACCGCGATCTCCGAGCCGCAGCACCCCGGCAATCATTTCCCGCTCGCCACTCTCGAGCACGCCGGCGCTCTCGGCCTCACCGACGAGCGCCTTGATCTCGTCTTCCGTCACCGCCGAAGCCTCCGGCGGCTCTCCCGTGAGTCGAAGCACCAGCTTGGTCGACGTGTCGAGCAGCCACACGAGCGGCGAAGCAAAGCGCGCCAGATACGTCATCATCGGCGCCACGGCGCACGCGATTTTTTCCGCGTTCCGCAGCGCCAGATTCTTCGGGACGAGCTCGCCAATGATCAGCGACAGATACGTGATGATGACGATGACGATGCCGAGACCCAGCACCTCGGCAGCATCGCGCGAGACACCGCTGTCGATGAGGTATTGCTCCAGCGCGACACCCAGCGTTGCACCGGAGAACGCGCCGGCAAAAACGCCGACGAGCGTTATGCCGATCTGCACGGTCGACAGGAAGCGTCCCGGATCATCGGCCAGCGCCAGCGCGCTGCGGGCTCCCGCATAGCCGGACTTGGCAAGCGATTTGAGCTTGGAGCGCCGGGCCGACACGATCGCCAGCTCCGACAGCGCAAACACGCCGTTGAGGACGACAAGAAACACGACGGTGAGAATTTCGAACACGGGCCTCGCAGGCCGGCAGCCGCGAGCCGAACCTCTCCTATGAAGGGGCCAGAAGAGAACAGAAAGCGCACAGGTAGTCAATCTCACCGGCGTGTATCCCGCCGACGCAGGCCCCCTCCAAGGTTGAGCTGCGCCCGCAAACTACCCAAGGCTTCGACGACCTTTTGGCAACTGGAGCGACGCGCTCGACTCGTGGCTAGCAGATCCGATGCCTTTCGGGGTATCTGTGCTTCAGACCTGGGGGGACAGCTGAATGGCCGGTGACGTAACGACCGCATTGATTGCTACGATCAAGGCTTTGGCACCCGAAACGACAAGCGAACTCGACATCGCATCCGCACGTGACGTCACGCTTCAGTCACTCGATCTCGACAGCTTGGATACCTTGAAGCTGGCGATGGACCTCGAGGACGCACTTGGGCTCAGGATTGATTTCGTGAACTTTCCCGACACCCTCACGCTGTCGGAGCTTGCCGACAGGCTATCCGGCTCATTTGCGCAGGAATAGCCTTCGACCGCTCATGTGAGAGTGATCGTCATGCTTGCCGGCATCTGGAACGGATCGTCGTGCGGGCTCATCTCGATCGACTGGCAGTCGACCCGCAGATCAAGCCGCGACAACGCCGCAACGACCAGGCCCCACACTCTCTTCGAGATCGATTTCCCCAGGCAGGTGTGCGCGCCAAATCCAAATAGCGCAGCCTCGTTGTCTTCAGCAGAGTAAAGCCGGCTCTGCGTGACACATCTGACTCGCTCCCCATTCTCAAACTGACTTTCACCCCCGCCGGAGGGCGCTGAAAAAATCCGATCGACAAACGTCAACGAGCTTGAAGTGTATGAGGGTGCCCATGCCATGTCGCACATCCTTGCGCCCGGATGCGTTTGAAGCGTTTCCCAGATCGACAACCCAAGCGTTCCGACGAACGGTCTTGCACCCAGTGATGCGAGGCACAGAAGAAGCAGGCCATCGTCGGACTGGCCACAGTGCTGTTCAAGGAAGTCTGCAATCCTGGCGTTTATCTTGGCGCGCTCGCGTATGGATAGGTGGGGGCTGAACAGGCTGGGAATATCATCCACCAGTTCGAGCATACCTTCGTCGCGCGGAACTATGGTTGACGAAATGGAGCGCCAGAGCGGCTGGCAGAACTCGGCGACGAGTTCGATCCTCGCCCCAGGCCGGAACAGCGTTGGCCCCAGAACGGCCAGAGCTTCTTGGCACGCCGCAAGCTGTGTGCCGTTCGTCTCCGATATCCTTCTCGCCATGACCTTGCGAATGCTTTGATGCTTCTCCCCATCGATGAAGACTGGCAGATGGTCGAGCAGCTTGATCGCAGCAGCGAAGTCGAGGCCGGTTCTATCAGACAATTCGCGATAGCGGTCCGCCATCGAGTACGTTTTGAACTCCTCAGAGAGGATCACGGCCTTCGCAGCGCGGGCGTCGTCGATCAAACGTATCTTGCTTGCCACGCCCCCTCCCGAGACGAACTGGAATTCGAAGCGACCCCAGCGCTTTCGCTGCGCCACCAGATAGGTGAGCTGGTCCGCCCCGTCCATGCAAATAATCGGCGCGCCCCGTAGGCCACGCTTTTCTCGATCGCAGGCTTTGATAAGAAGGGCGCGGCGTATGGCGCACCGAATCCCCGGTCTCTGCGCGTGAGCCGTTGCCATGACCTTCGAAGAAAAACTGCTAGCGCTGCGCAAGGCGTTCCGTTTCCTCGACCATCGCGCAGCACTGATGGTTCTCGTCCTGGGCAACCTCGACAAGCCGCCCACTGAGGTGTTCCGCGCCGCATGGAGGCTGGTCAATGTGTCCACTTCGCGCCAGCCACGAAACGACCGGTTTGGCGTCCCCCCGAAGCACGTGCGCCATTACTGCCTGCGCCACCTGATCAAGCTGGCCTTACCGCAATACTCTCCGACCGTCACGTTCGACCCCAAAGTGCTGGAGCACATGCGGCACGGGCACTCGGTGATAGTGAGCATTCACGCGCGCACCGAGTTCGCGATGTGCGCTGCACTCGATCAGGCTGGTCTGCAATCTGCGATCGTCACCGCCTTCGACGTTCGCCCCGCCGAGATGCAGAACTACGATTTCGCCGCGCCGCCTCAGAATATACTGCGCGATCGGGACGTCTTCGTTCGCGCGTTGGCTGCATTGCGGAGCGGAAGAGTTGTCGTCTGCGACGCCGACTTCATCGTCGACAAGGGCCTGCCGAGCGCCCGCGTCTGCATCTCGACCGCAATCTTCGAGTTCGCACGCAGGGTCAACGCGACTCTCTTCTTCGGTTACACGCAGATTTCCGACGAAGGGGATATGAACTGCATCTTCAGACCTGCACCCCACGCGGATTCCGCAGAGGAGGATGCACACCGCTTCATAGATTTCGCAGCAGATGTACAGAGCGAGATCACCAACCTGACGATCGGCGACTGGACGCGCCCGGCGTAGACCGGACTAACCGAGAGCGAGCCCGATCCTGGCTCGTTCGTTTTCGCCAACCCGCCCCGGACCCTCGCCAGGCGCGTTTTCACGAAGGGTAGCGGCCCTGGCCGCGCCGGGCGGCGGCGCACTTCGTCCTACTGAGCCGCAAGTGTGGTGGGCTAGGCGCGTTCACACGCGATGCAGATAGCTTCCAGAGAACGCTCTTGAATTCCACTCCACTTCCGGCCACAAATGGTCCTGTTAGCAATTCATTAACTATTGCGTTTGGTATTGCGTAGAGGTGATTTCATGCGAGGCGCACCCTTGCTGTCCGCGCTTTTTCTGTGCGCGCTGATAGCCTTAGGCGCCCCCACTTCGCGAGGAGAGATCTCGAAGCCGACGTTTGTCGAGGTTCTTTCGCAGTTCGATCCGGCAATGCCGGGGTACGACTATGACTCCGCCGCGCCGACAATCAAGACGTCCCAGGCAATGGCGCTGGCGATGTATCTCGTGGGCACAGTCCGCGCCGGCACATTGACCGAGGCGCGCGTCGCAGCAGACCAGCTTGTCGAGATGCGCCACCATACTTCAGGTGTCGGCTGGGGTTTGGGTTTTCCCTGGAACGCATTTGCTACCGAGGGGGGCTCTCCCAACCCCAGCGATACCATTTACGGCATCACCGTCGCCGTCGTCGTGCGCGGCCTCTTCGACTTTTACGACGCGACCGGCGACGTCAAATATCGCGACGCGGCACTCGAAGGCTTGGCCTACTATCGCGCCAATGCCTACGTGCCTTCGAGTTCCGGCGCGGGAGGCCCCGGCGGCTTCTTCTGGTACTCCAATCAGCCAGCGGACCAGGGCACCCACGCCGTCCTCAACGTCACCGCCATGCTGATGGGCCAGTACGCGCGAGCTTATGCCTACACCGGCATTGCCGACTATCAGGACATAGCGCGCCGCTGCGAGCGGTACGTGTGGGCTAAGAGGACGGCCGTTGGCCCGCAGATTAAGTGGCCATACAAAGTGGGTGCTAACGGCGGATCTAGCCAAAACGACGCGATACACGCTGCCTTCATC
Organism: Hyphomicrobium sp. CS1GBMeth3; assembly: GCA_943371625.1. Taxonomy (GTDB): domain Bacteria; phylum Pseudomonadota; class Alphaproteobacteria; order Rhizobiales; family Hyphomicrobiaceae; genus Hyphomicrobium_A. Next base: position 1,576 of record CALRVN010000181.1, on the reverse strand, counting down.
GTGCAGGGCTTCATTGACGTTGGTCGCTATCTGCCCCCGCTATTCGACATCACGCCCGCCATCGATTATCTGGCATCACTCGCGGCATCGATGACATCCGGCAAGCAACGTCTCTGGGGCGCCGGAATGATGATGTTTACGCTGGCAGACGCTGGTCGGATGGCAGAGGCCAACGCCGTGATCACTAACGTGCTATCTCGCTTCCCGGTCTCTAACGGTCGTTACGGCTTTGCCACGAATTCCGCCGCGCCTTACCTGCGGCATACGTCGTTTCTGCTCGCCGGTCTCGCACGCATTGAGGCTGCATCCGGGTTACGGATAGCGGCTGAAAATGGCCGGCAGTCTATTCCGTCACGATAGGCGCTGAGCCGCCATCAGATCTACGTCGCCGCCGAGCTTTCCGCGCGACATCTTTCGTCGCCCTCGGAGCTGCCCGTCTGCAACCCCGCCGGCGGCCTCAGTGCATCCAAACTGGTCCTTGAACTCGTCGGTTCGAATTCGCCCACTGCTCGCCGGTCCACCGAACGGGGCAAGGCAGTCCGGCGAGCGTGGTTTACGCAGCGCGAGCGATTTCACTCAGCTGCGAACTGGTTCATCGTGTTGTGCACGCCGCCAGCCTTCAGCGCGCGATCACCCGAAACCATCTCCTTGAAGGTGTCGCCAAGATCCGACCCAACCTCATGCTGATGGCGGACGGCGCTGATGCCGCGCCGGATTTCCTCGCGCTGCACGGTCGCGACGTAGGCCAGCATCTTGTCCTCACCGAAGTACCCGCGTGAGAGCTCATCCGTGCTCTTTGCCGTCAGATGGAACGTCGGCAGGGTAATGAGGTTGTGGAACACGCCGGCCCGTGCCGAAATGTCCGCTTGGAAGCGCCGCAAGCGCGCGTCGGCTTCGCGGCCCAATTCGCTGCCGTCGTACTTGTCGGACATCAGCGCGGTACCGTCCGGATAGTCGGCCTCGGCGATCTTGCCTTCCGCGATCCACTGGGCGCGCACCTGCTTGCGCAGGTTCAAGGTCCAGTTGAACGAGGGTGAGTTGTTGTAGATCAGCTTCGCGTTGGGCACCGCCTTGCGTATCTCCGCCACCATCTTGGCGATCTCGTCCACGTTCGGCGTGTCAGTCTCAATCCAGAGCAGATCGGCATCGCCTTCGTTCAAGGATGCCACGCAGTCCTCGATGACCCGCGCGCGGCCGGTGCCCTCGCGGAACGCGAAAAGCCCATTCGGCATGCGCACGGGGCGCACCAAAGTGCCATCCTGCCAGAGCGCCAACTCGCCCTCCTGCAGCGGATTGGCCCCGGTGATCGGCTCCGTCTTCAGCCACTTGATGTAACCCGATGCCAGGTCGCCCGGGCGCTGACTGACTGGCACCTTCTGCGTCAGGCTGGCGCCTAAGCTGTCAGTCCTCGCGACGATCACGCCATCGTTGACCCCCAGCTCTTCAAAGGCGAGGCGGCATGCGCGAAGCTTCTCGATGAAGTCCTCGCGCGGAACCGTCACCTTGCCGTCCTGATGCCCGCACTGCTTTGCGTCCGAGACCTGGTTCTCGATCTGCAGGCAGCACGCGCCCGCCT
>CALRVN010000180.1:0-8303 GCA_943371625.1 Hyphomicrobium sp. CS1GBMeth3 | reverse complement strand
CGGCAGCCGGCGGCGCAGAAGTAGTAGGTGCGACCGGCATGCTCAGCGCGGAATTTCGCCGTGTGGGGGTCGACGTCCATGCCGCACACGGGGTCTTTGGCCATCCCGGGTTTCGGCTCGGCGCCCTTGTGGCTGCAGCGGCTGCCGGCGTGCGCGCCATGATGCGAGTGCGAATGTTCGGACATGGAAACACCTCCAACGGCGCCGTGCGCTGCCTTGACGATGTATACCCCCTAGGGGTATATTTCAAGCATGCGAATGGAAACCAAGAACTCCTGCTCAAAGCGTCTGAACCGCATCGAGGGCCAAGTGCGCGGCGTTGCGCGCATGGTGGCGGAAGACCGTTACTGCATCGATGTGCTCACCCAGCTTTCGGCGATCCGTGCGGCCTTGCGGCGGGTGGAAGACGAGGTGCTGAAGGATCACGTCGCGCATTGCGTCGAACATGCCATCGCGAGCGGCGACGCCAATGAGCAGCGTCAAAAGGTGGCCGAGCTGATGGAAGTTTTCGCGCGCGCCGAGAGATAGTTTTTTGGGCTGATACGAGCGGTTGGGGGCTTGTTGTGCGGCTGTTGTCGCGCAAGCTGATGGCCGCGCCACTAGGCGCGGCGTCCCTTGGACGCTTGCCGCTTCGCGGCGGCCAAGAGAAAGTACCGACTGTCATCCCGGGCGAAGTTAGCGGCCAGCGAGCGAGACCCGGGATCCAGCGCGCAAGTCGCCGAAGGCACGCAATGAGTCTTCGACGAGCCTTATGCTGGGTCCCGGATAGCGGCTCGTCCTACTCGCCGCTTCCGGGATGACAGACGAGTGGGGGCGTATTGATCGTTAAACGTCGTGCACTACCCTTACCGATCGCATCGGCGCGGGTTAGGCGGCGGCGAGGGAGAAGGTGGCGACCTCGGGCCAGAACACTCGCGCTCTTGCGCTGATGTCGGCCGGGTTGTTGGCGGTGGTCAGCAGGGTGAGCGAGCCGCCCTTGTCGCCCTCGGTGTAGTGGGTGTGGCGGGCGAGATAATCCTCGAGACTGTCGGCGACCACCTCGGGCTGCGACAGGATGCGGGTGAACGGAGGCAGGTGGCGCCGGAACAGGTGCTCGACCAGCGGGAAGTGCGTGCAACCGAGGATCGCGCGGTGCGGCGGAAGGCCATCGGTCTGGGCGAGCAGACCCTGCACAGCCTCGACGACGAGAGCTTCCAGCTCGGCTTCCGGCGCCTCGTCTTCGATTGCGCCTGCGAGGCGCGAGGACACCTGCTGCACCACCGTGACGCGCGGACAGCGTTTGCGGATCTCCTCGGCGTAGACGCCGGACGAGATGGTGCGCGTGGTGCCGAACACCGCAATCACGTCGGTATTGTATTTCTGCGGGTACTGCGGGCTCGACACGGCCCACGGTGTTTGCGTCGCTGCCTCGACAGTTGGCGCGACGATGCCGATCACGTTGTGACCGCGCCATTGGCTCGTCGGCAGCCACGTCTGCTGCAGGTGGCGCGCGGCGACCGCAGTCGCGGTATTGCAACCGAGCAGCACGAGCTTGCAGCCTTGCGAGAAAAGAGTCTCGACGCTGGCGCGCGTGAGGTCGATGACCTCGGCCGACGGGCGATTGCCGTACGGCACGTGGGCGTGATCCCCGAGGTAGAGGAAGTCCTTGTCGGGGAAGCGGTCGACCAGTGCGCGCAGCACCGTCAACCCTCCGAGGCCTGAATCAAAGACGCCGATCATGCGCGTGTGTGAGCCGGCATCGTCAGACCGTCAAGATGATTGGTGTCGTGGGGCTGGCGGGCGTGTCGCCCGCCAGAATTAGGTGCGTTAGATCGCGGCTATTCCGCGGCCTCCGGAGAGGAGCGGCCCGAAGCCTCGGCGTCGAACTGCTTCAGCGCGTCGAGACCCGGCATGGCGACGGTCGAGTAACCGCAGTCGACGAAGTGGACTTCGCCAGTCACGGCGCCGGACATGTCGGACAAGAGGTAAAGCGCCGAGCCGCCGACCTCATTCAGAGAAGGCGTGCGCTTGAGGGGCGCGTGTTCTTTCTGGAAATTGAAGATGACGCGGGCGTCCGAGACACCGGCTCCGGAGAGCGTGCGCATCGGGCCGGCCGAGAGCGCGTTGACGCGAATGCCCTGGGGGCCGAGGTCGGCCGCCAGATAGCGGACCGAAGCTTCGAGCGCGGCCTTGGCGACGCCCATGACGTTGTAAGACGGGACAGACTTGGTGGCGCCGCCGTAGCTCAAGGTCAGCAGCGAGCCGCCGTTCTTCATCAGCGGAAGGGCGCGCTTAGCCACCTCGGTGAAGGAGAAACAGGAGATCACCATGGTGTTGCTGAAGTTTTCGCGCGTGGTGTTGACGTAGCGGCCCGACAACTCGCGCGGGTCGGAGTAAGCGAGGGCGTGAACGACGAAGTCGAGGTTGCCCCAATCTTTGGCAACGCGCTCGAACACCTTATCGACGCTGTCGAGGTCGAGCACGTTGCAGGGCTCGATGATCTCGGCGCCGATCGTTTTCGCGAGCGGCTGGGCGCGGCGGCCGAAAGCACCATCCTGGTACGTAAAGGCAAGCTCCGCGCCCTGGCCGGCGAGGATGCGGGCGATGCCCCAGGCGATCGAGCGCTCGTTGGCGACGCCCATGATGAGCCCGCGCTTGCCAGCCATGATCGGACCAGGTTTGGCGAGGTCGATTTCAGTCATGGGAGTTCCTGTCGTTCCTTGATCAGTACGGTGAGCCGGATGCCCTGCCGTTCGCGCGCTATTGGGCCGTACCGCACGCGATCGTCTGTTCCCGGCTTAACATGCCGTGTTGGCGCCGTTCTAGCCGCTCACGCGGCGAAAAACGAGGGTGGCATTCGTGCCGCCGAACCCGAAACTGTTCGACATCACGCAGTTAACGCTAACATTGTCGAGGCGCTCGCGCACAATCGGCATGTCGGCAAGATCGGGGTCGATTTCCTCGATGTTGGCGCTCTCGCAGATGAAACCGTTGTTCATCATAAGCAGCGAGTAGATCGCCTCCTGGACGCCGGTGGCGCCGAGCGAGTGACCGGTGAGCGATTTGGTGGCGGCGATTTTCGGGATCTCAATGCCATCGAAGACTTTGCGGATGGCCTCGATCTCGCGCAGGTCGCCGATCGGTGTGCCGGTGCCGTGCGGGTTGATGTAGTCGATCTTGCCGCCGATGCCGTTGCCGTCCATGCCCTTCATGGCGAGCTGCATGCAGCGCACTGCGCCCTCGCCGGACGGAGCGACCATGTCGTAGCCGTCGGAGGTGGCGCCGTAGCCGACGACCTCACCATAGATGCGGGCTCCACGCGCCTTGGCGCGCTCATACTCCTCGAGCACGACGACGCCAGCGCCGCCGGCGATGACGAAGCCGTCGCGGTTCTTGTCGTAGGCGCGGCTGGCGGTGGCGGGCTTGTCGTTGAACTTGGACGACATGGCGCCCATGGCGTCGAACAGGACCGAAAGCGTCCAGTCGAGTTCCTCGCAGCCGCCGGCGAACATCACGTCCTGCTTGCCCCACTGGATAAGCTCGGCGGCATTGCCGATGCAGTGCGCCGACGTCGAGCAGGCCGACGCGATGGAGTAGTTGACGCCCTTGATCTGGAAGCTTGTGGCAAGCGCCGCGGACGGGCCTGAGCACATTGCCTTCGGCACTTCGAACGGGCCGACTTTCTTGGGGTCTTTTTCGCGCGTCACGTCGGCGGCGGCGACGATGGCGCGGGTCGAAGGACCACCCGAGCCCATGATGATGCCGGTGCGCTCGTTGATGACGTCTTTTTCTTCGAGGCCGGCGTCGCGGATCGCCTGATCCATGGCGACGTAGTTCCAGCCCACACCGTCACCCATGAAGCGGCGCGGCTTGCGCGGCACCTGGGATTCCCAGTCGATGTTCGGGGCGCCGTGGACCTGGCAGCGGAAGCCGAGCTCGGCGTACTTCTCAGCACGGACGATGCCGGACTTTGCCTCGCGAAGGGACGCGAGCACTTCCTGGCTGTTGTTTCCGATCGAGGAAACAATGCCCATGCCCGTGACGACAACACGTCTCATCCGCCCATCCTCTCGTGCCGGAAGCTTGCGGCTTCTCTCGCTGTTCGGCTCCGGCGGAAGCGAGCACGAAATACCATCAAGATCAAGGACTGACGGCAGCCGCAGTGTCGCCGCTTTCAAACAGGCCGACGCGGAGATCGGTCGCCGTATAGATCACTACCCCGTCAGCCTTCATGACGCCGTCGGCGATGGCCAGCTTGAGCTTGCGGAGGATGACCCGCTTCATGTCGACGATGTATTCGATCTTGCCGACGGTCGGGACCACCATGCCGGTGAACTTGACCTCGCCGACGCCGAGGGCGCGGCCGCGGCCGGGGGCGCCCAGCCAGCCGAGGAAGAAGCCGGTCATCTGCCACAGGGCGTCGAGCCCGAGGCAGCCGGGCATCACGGGGTCGCCCTGGAAGTGGCATTTAAAGAACCAGTCGAGGGCGCTGTTGCCGGCCACCTTGAGCTCGGCGGCGATCTGGCCCTTGCCGTGCGCGCCGCCGGTCTCGGAGACGGTCCCGATGCGGTCGAACATGAGCATCGGCGGGAGCGGAAGCTGGGCATTCCCGGCTCCGAACAGCTCTCCGCGGCCGCAGGCGAGCAGATCATCGTATTCAAAGCTCGTGCGGCGTTCTGTCATGATTTCTTTGCTCAATCCTCGTCAGCCGAGGCCCCTGCGAAATGTCCGTGGGGTTCCTAACACAGTCATTTGGCGTTCAAAAGGGTAAGTGGGCAGCAATCGGGGGACGATGCGCCCAGCGGCCGCGGCCCTAGACGGCGAGTTGCAGGCGGCCGGTGGTCTGCCTATACTATACGCCCGGTGTAAGCTTGCTTTTCCAAGCCGTTCAGGCGATTGGTCGGCAGGATCACGCCTCGTTTCAACAAGGTGCAACGCGCACGCGAATGACCGACAGCTCTCACGGCTCGCATAAAGATGGACGGCCGGTTCGCGGCGTAGCCCAGTTGCTGCGCAAGTCTGGCTTGCGTCCGACGCGTCAGCGGCTGGCTCTCGGGGCACTGCTGTTCGAAGGCGAGGACCGGCATGTGACGGCGGAGTCGCTGCACGCGGAGGCCACGGCTGTCGGCCAGCACGTCTCGCTCGCCACGGTCTACAATACGCTGCACCAGTTCAAGCGCGCGGGGCTGCTGCGCGAGCTGGCGATCAACGGCGCGAAGGCGTACTTCGACACCAAAACCTCGAACCACAATCACTTTTTCGTCGAGGAAGAGGGCGAGCTGCGGGACATCCCGGGCCACGCCATTCGTGTCGACGGCGTGCCACAGCCGCCCGAGGGCATGAGCATCTCGCATATCGACGTGGTCGTGCGGCTGGTGCCGAAGAAGGACTAAGCTCCGGTTCGGCGCTCGTCTCGCGGCTACTTGATGGTCTCGCCCTCGTAGACGCCCCAGAGCTTCTTCTGCTCGATATATCCCTGGAATTTGTCGATGTTGACGCGGCACCAGAGCCCGTCGCACGTCGCCAGATTGGCGATGACGCCGGCCTCGATCATGGCCACGGGGCGGGCGCGCTCGCTGTCGTTGTAGCGCAGCGCTACCTTGGGGGCGGCGGTTCCGGCTTTGACCTCCCAGGGGAGGACGAGCGCGGTGCGGCGGCCGGACAGAAACGACTGCAGCACCCAACCGGCTGCGCCGTCGGCGTCGCGAACCTGACGCCAACCCTCGAACTCCTTGATCACCTCGAGCGGCAGCCCGGCGCGGCGGTAGACCCAAGCCGTCGGGTAGTCGGTGCCGGGTCCCTTGCGCATGTTGACGCGGTCGGACTTGAGGCTGACGAAGCGCGGTACGGGCAGGCCGCTGACGGCTCCGCCCGCAGGCTGCGCGAAGGAGGGTGCCGTTGCCGCCAGGGCGGCAGCCGAAAGAGCTACCAGCACTGTCAAAACAGCGCGGTACGTTTTGTGCGCCGCCGTTGCCCGCATTCGTGTGATCGACCTCGTCGCCCGCCGGTGAAGAATCGCAACAGCAACCCAGAAGAGTGCTGCGGCCACTTAGCACTCATCGACGCGCAGAGAAAATCCCGCACTTTGTCATTGCAATGGCGTTCTGTTAGACCTGCCAGAACGAAGCAACCGACACATATCCGACCGGCCCCCCAGCCATCCCCTACATTTCAAGAGGCTCCAGCGGACCCCGATGCCGAACAGCGCCCGAAAGCCAATCGTCATTGTCACGCGCAAGCTGCCCGATGTCGTCGAAACCCGCATGCGCGAGCTGTTCGACGCCAGGCTGAACGTCGATGATACCCCACTTACCGCGCCGCAGATCGCCGAATCCCTGAAGGTCGCCGACGTGCTCGTGCCGACCGTCACCGACCGCATCGACCGCGCGGTGATTTCCCAGGCGGGTCCGCAGCTTCGGCTGATCGCCAACTTCGGAACGGGCGTCGACAACATCGACCTCGATACGGCCCGCAATCGCGGCATCACGGTCACGAACACGCCGGGCGTCCTCACCGAGGACACGGCCGACATGACGATGGCGCTGATCCTCGCCGCGCCGCGCCGCCTCGTCGAAGGGGCAGACTACCTCAAGAACCAGAAGAACACCTGGAGCGGCTGGTCGCCGACCTGGATGCTCGGCCATCGCATCTATGGGAAGCGGCTGGGCATCATCGGCATGGGCCGCATCGGCTCGGCCGTGGCACGGCGTGCCAAGGCGTTCGGCCTGCAGATCCACTATCACAACCGCCGGCGCGTCTCGGCCGACCTCGAGAAGGAAGTCGAGGCGACTTACTGGGAGAGCCTGGATCAGATGCTGACGCGGGTCGACATCGTGTCGGTCAACTGCCCGCATACGCCAGGCACGTATCACCTGTTGTCGGCCCGGCGGCTGCGGCTCTTGAAACCGTCGGCCTACATCGTCAACACCGCGCGCGGCGAGGTGATCGACGAGAACGAGCTGGCGCGCCTCATCGAGGCGGGGGCGATCTCCGGTGCGGGGCTCGACGTGTTCGAGCACGAGCCGGCGGTCAACCCGAAGCTGCTCGCCTCCGACCGCGTCGTGGCGCTGCCGCACATGAGCTCGGCGACCGTCGAAGGCCGCATCGACATGGGCGAGAAGGTTATCATCAACATCAAGGCGTTCCTGGACGGCCACGCTCCGCCGGATCGCGTGCATCCGGCTATGTTTTAGGCTGACACGAGCGGCAAGAAGCTTTGTGTGCGGGGTTAGCTCAGCGCGCTTGGATAGCCGCGCCTCGGCGCGCGGCCCGGTCCATGCGGAGCATGGCTTCGCCATGACGGGCCGTTGCCGCCTTCGGCGGCCAAGAGACAACGCCCCAGCTTCGAGGACCCGCCCTATGTCATCCCGTGGCTAGTCCACGGGATCCATCCATCAGCAAGCTCAGGTCGTTGCCGCATCATGGATCCCCGCAACAAGTGCCGGGATGACATTCAGTTCTTAGATCGTTGAGGTGAAGCAGGGCTATTGCGCGCGGGCGGAGTCGAGGCGGCCGTCGCCGCAAACCGTCGTGCGCAGCTGGCAAGTTCCGCGGGCGCGGCGGTCGCTGTTGCAACGTCCGAGGGCCAGCTTCTCGGCGTCGCCGGGCAGGAGCCCTCCGCCGGCGTAGGTGATCTTGCGCTTCTTGCTGATCTCGCCGGTTGCGATCGAGGTGCAGACTTCGCCGCGGAAGCTCACCGCCTCGCAGCTTCCGCGTCCGAGAGAAGCGCACTCGACGCGCACCTTGTCCTCCGCTTCGAGGCGCGAGCCGATCTTCCAGACCGAGAAAAACGATCCGTCGGGCGTGAAGGCGATGGCCCCATAGACCGACGGGCTCTCAGTTGGCCGAGGCGGCGCGATCGCGATGTGGGGCTCGTCTGCATCGGGCTGCTGCGCGGTGGCTTCGACGCCAACGCCGGCGAACGGAAACAGGACGGCGGCGAGGATCGAAATGAGCACGGCGCGTAAGATCCCAACAGGCAGCATGGAATCGCTATCCCTTCACGCTGCACATGTCGAGGTGGGTCTACCCGAGGAATTGAGGTCGGTTATCGTCGGGTTGCGCCCGTTGATGGAATTTTCCGGATCCCAGGGGATCGTGAACGTATCAAACCGTGCCGCGAGCGCATCGTAGGTCAGCAGGCGGCCGGCGAGGCTGGTCCCGATGCCTAGGATTTCCTTGAGAATCTCAGTGGCCTGGATGGTGCCGATCACGCCCACAACGGCGCCGAGGACGCCAACTTCGGAGCAGTTCGGCACGGTTCCGGGTTCCGGCGCCTCGGGGAACAGGCAGCGGTAGCTCGGGTACGGCGTGCCGGTTTCGTC
>CALRVN010000179.1:0-8313 GCA_943371625.1 Hyphomicrobium sp. CS1GBMeth3 | reverse complement strand
TGTCCGTGCCGCCCTGCTCATCTGCCGCTTCGACAATGCGCGGCGCGAAAAGCTTAACTCCCTCGTTGCCTTCACCGGCAGCCAGCTCGCCGAGAAGTGCGGCCTGACCGCCTCGGGCACGCACATCCAGCCTGTCCTCGTCGGCGCTGACGAGCGTGCCACCCGTCTCGCCGCCGCCATGCAGGAGCGCGGCTTCGACATCCGCGCCGTCCGTCCCCCCACAGTGCCCGAGGGTACCGCTCGCCTGCGCCTGTCCCTGACGCTCAACGTCGACGAGACCAAGGTCGCAACCATGCTGGCTGCATTGGCCGAGGAGCTGAAAAGGCTCGACACATGACGCCGGCCATCGTCGTCACCGGCACCGACACGGACGTCGGCAAGACCGTTTTCGCCGCAGGTCTCGCCGCTGCATTGGATGGCTACTACTGGAAGCCGGTGCAGGCCGGCCGCCAGCCGGAGACGGATGCCGAAACGGTTCGCCGGCTCAGCGGTCTCGACGCGGAGCGCATCCTGCCCGAGGTCTACAATCTGACGACGCCGGCCTCGCCCCACCTCGCCGCCGAGCGCGACGGCATCGAGATCGACGTGCAGCGCCTGGCGCATTTGCCGTCAACGCCGCGCGGTGCGCCCCTCGTCGTCGAGGGCGCCGGCGGACTATTGGTGCCTCTGACGCGCAAGCACCTTCAGGCCGACCTGTTCGCGCTCTGGCGCGCTCCCGTCGTGCTCGTCGCGGCGACGCGGCTCGGCACCATCAATCACAGCTTGCTATCGACCGAGGCTTTGAAGCGGCGCGGCATCCCGTTGCTCGGCATCGCTTTTGTCGGCGACGAGAATGCCGACTCCGAGCGCACCATCGTCGAGATGGGCGGCACGCGAAGGCTCGGCCGTCTGCCCCGCCTCGATCCACTCGAAGTCGCATCGCTGCGAGCCGCCTTCGCCGCGAACTTCAACACCGCCGACTTCCTCGCCGCGGTGCCGACATGACGTCCGACAGCCCCGTCTGGCATCCTTTCACGCAGCACGGCATCCAACCGGAGATGATCCCGGTAACCGGAGCGCGCGGCGCCTGGATCAAGACGCGCGACGGCGACCTCATCCTCGACGCGATATCGTCCTGGTGGGTTGTGACCCACGGCCACTGCCACCCGCGCATCATCGGGGCCATCGAAGAGCAGGCGCGCCGGCTCGACCAGGTGATCTTCGCCGGTTTCACGCATGCGCCGGCGGAGATGCTGGCCCGCGGCCTCATCGAGATGGCGCCGACGGGCCTCTCCCACGTCTTCTATTCTGATAGCGGTTCGACGGCGGTCGAGGTCGCGCTCAAGATGGCGCTCGGCTACTTCCACAACATCGGCGCGCCGCGCCGCCGCATCGTCGCTCTCGAGCACGGCTACCATGGCGACACCATCGGCAGCATGTCGGTCGGCGCCCGCAGCATCTTCAACGCCGCCTATGAGCCGCTGCTGTTCGAGGTGGAGCGGATACCATTCCCCTCCGCAGGCAATGAGCAGGCGACCATCGACGCCTTCGACGCCGCCTGCGCCTCCGAGCCGACGGCGGCGCTTATCGTCGAGCCGCTAGTTCTCGGCGCCGGCGGCATGTTGATCTATGGCGAGGAGGTTCTCCGCGAGCTGAAGCGCGTCGCCGAGAAGCATGGTGCGCTCTTCATCGCTGACGAGGTCATGACCGGCTGGGGCCGCACCGGCGAGCTTTTTGCTTGCGACAAGGCCGGCATCGCGCCGGACATCCTCTGCCTGGCCAAAGGCATCACCGGCGGCTCCATCCCGCTCGCCGTCACGCTGTGCACGCCGGAAATCTTCGAGGCCCATCGCTCGACTGACCGCAATAAGACGTTCTTCCACTCCAGCTCCTACACCGCCAACCCCATCGCTTGCGCCGCCGCCGTCGCCAACCTCGAACTGTGGCGCACCGAGCCTGTGGCGGATCGCGTCGCTAGCCTTGCCGCCGCCCAGGCTGAGCGCATCGAGCCGCTGCGCAGCGATCCAGCATTTTCGAATGTGCGCCAGATCGGCACCATCACCGCGCTCGACCTCGAGGTCGACGACGCCGGGTATCTCGCCGGCGTCGGCCCGCGCCTCATGCGCCACTTCCTTGAGCGCGGCGTGCTGCTGCGCCCGCTGGGCAATACCATTTACGTTATGCCCCCATACTGCACGACGCCGGCTGAGTTGGATCTTGTCTACGCCGCGATTGCCGACGCGCCGGCTGCGCTAGCCGCCGACGCCAAAGGTGTGCTGGCTGGAGAGGGATCATGAGCGCAGCTGCCGGTTCGACGATGCTGGGCTTCGGGCACTATGTGCCCGAGCGCCGCGTCCTCAACGCCGAGATCGAACAGCGCCTGGGGCTGGAGCCGGGCTGGATCTTGCGCCGCACCGGCATCAGGGAGCGCCGCTTTGCAGCGCCCGGCGAGGCCCTCACCGACATCGCCGTGCCCGCGGCCGAAATGGCTCTCGCCGCCTCCGGCCTGCCTCGCGACGCCATTGCTCTGACCCTGCTCGCGACCAGCACGCCCGACCATCTCCTGCCGCCCTCGGCGCCGTTGCTTGCCCACCGCCTCGGGCTGTTGCGGTCGGGCGGCATCGACCTCGCCGGTGCCTGCGGTGGCTTTCTCTACGCGTTGACCCTCGCGGACAGCTTCGTGCGCACGCATGCCGCCCCCGTGCTCGTCGTAGCCGCCAACATCCTGTCGCGGCGGATCAACCCGTCCGAGCGCAGCAGCAGCATCCTGTTCGCCGACGCCGCCGGCGCCGTCGTCCTGGCGCCGACGAGCCACGCCGGCAGCGGCGTCGTCGGCGCTCACCTTGCCGCCGACGGCAGCGGCTATGGCCTCATCCAGATCCCGGCCGGCGGCAGCCGCCGCCCCTTCGCGGCCGACGTGCCGGTCGAAGATACGCTCATGGTTCTCTCCGACGGCCGAGCGGTTTTCACGCGTGCCGTCGACCTCATGACCACCAGCGCGCGCACCGCGCTCGCCAAGGCCAGCCTCACGGTGGACGACATTGACTGCCTGGTTCCGCATCAGGCCAACGGCCGCATGACCACAGCGGTCGCCCAGCAGCTCGGCATCGCGCCCGACAGGGTGGTCTCCACCATCGCCGACTACGGCAACAGCTCCGCGGCGACCATCCCGCTCTCGCTGTCGCTTGCCAACCGGGATCGCCAGTTCGCGCCCGGCACGCGACTTTTGATGTGCGCTGCGGGCGCCGGTTTGACCGGCGCCGGCGTGGTTTTCGCGCTGTGAACCCTACCCAAAAAGAGGGTTCAGGTTTGGTTCATGCCCGGAATGGTTGAGTGTGACCAGGACGCCAGATGTGTTGGGATTCCTGGCCTCAACCGCGAAAACCCGAGCTTAGAAATGCCCAAAGTCCCCATCACGCCGCAATCCAATGCAGGAACTGGCACGCCGCGTGTCGCGTTGTTCGGCGCAACAGATCGTGTAATTTTATCTCTAAACCTCCGTCTAGCGGCCAGGTGATCATCATGCCGAAGAGCCTTTCCAGCTCCGGTACACAGCGAGACCTGCGGATCGACTTCTTCCGCGGGTTGGCGCTCCTTTTCATCTTCGTCGATCACGTGCCCGACAATGGACTGGGCAGGTTCACGCTGCGCAACTTCGGCTTCGCCGACGCCGCGGAAGTCTTCGTCCTGCTGGCTGGCTTCTCCGCCGTGCTCGCCTACAGCCGCACCTTTGAGGGGCAGGGCTTCAAGGCCGGCTTCGCCCGCGTGTTCGATCGAGTCCGTGAGATCTACATCTGGCATCTCGCGCTGCTTGTCGTCTGTGGCGTCGGTCTCACCTTCGCCGCCGGCTACTTCGGTGACTTCGCCTACATGAAGAATATCGGCGTGCACGTGTTCGCCGAGGATCCGGGCCGTTCGAGCGTACTCGCCGCGCTGCTCGTCAACCAGCCTAACTCGCTGAACATCCTGCCGCTCTACATCGTGCTGCTGCTGTGCTGGCTGCCGTTCGTGCTCTGGCTGCTGCCGCGCAACCCTTGGCAGGCGCTCGTGCTGTCGATCGGCATCTGGGCTGCCGCCAATCTCCTGTCGGCGAACCTCCCGAGCATGCAGCATCCGAAAGGTTGGGTATTCAACCCATTCGCTTGGCAGCTCCTCATCACCATCGGTGCGCTCACCGCACACTTCTATCGCAAGGGCGAGATCCACTACTCGCGCCCGCTGATGTGGAGCGCCGTAGCCTACCTGAGCTTCGCGTTCCTGTTCGTAGCGCCCTGGACCCAAATTCCGGGTTTGGAAAATGCGCGACTCTTCGCCCCGGACATGCTCGGCAATATCGACAAAACGTATTTGTCGCCGTGGCGGATCGCTAACGTCGTTGCTCTTGGCTACCTTGTGCTCATCTTACTGTCGCCCCAAAGCACGCTACTTACTCGACCCCTGGCCAGGCTCGTTGGGGAGTGCGGCCGGTACTCACTCCAGATCTTCTGCCTTGGTACGGTTTTGTCATTTGCCGGCTGGGTGATCTTGGTTGAAACCGGCTACGGACTCGCTCCACAGTTCCTGGTAAACTCGTTGGGTATCGGGATCTTACTGGGGATGGCATGGGTATTGGCACTGCGCAGCCGTGGCACGGATTGGGTGTTCGCTCAGTCGGTACGGAAGTTCTTCGCCGAGCGGCTTTCTGGGTCGCAGCAATTGCCGGGCTCATTGGCCCCATCCTAACGACGACTGCCGCGGAGGCAGGCACGCGCTGCGAAGCGCCGCCTGCCCTCGTGCGTTTCGACGCTCCGCTGCCGAAGCTCTCGGCAGCGCTCGCCGCCGGAGAGCCGGTGCAGATCGTTGCCCTCGGCTCTTCCAGCACGCAGGGCATCGGGGCCTCGAGCCCCAAGGCTTCGTACCCGGTGCGGCTACAGGCTGAGCTTCAGCAGCTCTTCCCCAAGAGCGCGATCACCGTCGTGAACTTCGGCATCGGCGGACAGCTCGCGAGCGACATGCTTCCGCGCATCCGCCAGCAGGTCATTCCGCGCAAGCCGACACTCGTCATCTGGCAGACCGGCGTCAACGACGCCATGCGTCTCGTCAAGGTCGAGCAGTTCCGCGATAACGTGATTGCTGGCCTCGAGGATCTGAAGCGCGCCGGCATCGACGTCGTCCTCCTCGACATGCAGTACTTCCCCAAGGCCGACAAGCTGCGCGACTTCCCACGCTTCCTCGTCACCATGCGCCAGATCGCTGAGCAGCGCGATATTCCCATCATGCAGCGCTACGCGATCATGAAGCATCTCATCACGAGCGCGCAGTATACGCCCCAGCAGCTCCTCGCCGCTGACCAGTTCCATCCCAATGATCTCAGCTATGGCTGCCTCGGACGCGTCATTGCCGAGGCCCTGCAGGATGAGGTCACCGACTTCGCCAAGACCATCGCGAAGCGCAAGTACCCGGCTGAGGCCGCCAAGCAGGCCGGCAACACCGCCCAGCTCCCCGTCCACTGATTATGGCTTAGACGCTCGGCAACAGGCCGCCTGTTGCCGAGCTTTTTTCTAGTTCTTGCCGTCCCGGTCGCCGCTCAGGCGATAGAGGTTCTGCAGCAGCGCCTCGAAGCCGCCGGCCCCCGCACCCGCGTGCAGGTCGATGCGCCCCACCTTCTCGACCAGCTTCTCCAGCGCCTCCAGCTCCTTCAGGCGCAGCAGCAGCGGGTTGTCCTCCATCAGCTTCGAGGTGTTGAGCAGCGACCGCGTCGCCGCCGTCTCCTCCTGCCGCCGGATCAGGTTCGCCTTCGCGACCCGCTCCGCTTCCACCACCTTGTTGAGCAATTCGCGCACGTCTCCCGGCAGGATGATGTCCTTGACGCCGATCTCGCCGACCTCCGCACCCAGAGCCAGCGCCCGCCCGGCTACGAACGCGCGCACCTCCTGATCGATCGTATCGCGAGCCGCCAGGATCTCATCCAGCGTACGCGTCGCCACCGCCTCGCGGATCGCGAACTGCACCAGCCGGTAAAGCGTGCCCGGAACGTCCGCCGACGCGAGCGCCGCCTTCTCCGGATCGATCACCTTCGTGAACGCAGTCAGCGTCACCCGGATACCGACGCGATCCTTGGTCAGGATCTCCTGCGCCGTCACCTCGAGCGGCTGCGGTCTGAGGTCGATCTTGGTGATCTTCACCGTGCGGCCGACCTGCCAGAAGGCATGCCGTCCCGGCGGCAGGCGCTCCTTCAACTCACCGTCGATGGTCAGCAGCCCGGCTTCGTGCGCTTCGACAACGGCGAAGACGACGGCCGCGCCGCTGCGCGCCACATCCAGCCGGTTCAGGTCATGCTTGGCGATGCGCAGCTCTCTCGCAGTGTCGATCAGCTCGACCTCTACGTTCGTCAGCGTCTTCCAGAACGCGCGCGTCGTGTTCGGCGGCACCAGATGCTTCGCCTCGCCGTCGAGCGACACGATGGCCACCTCAGTGGCGCCCGTCTGCACGATTTCGAAGTTCTCGTCCGCGACGTCGGGATGCGTCCGCCGCAGCAGCAGCGCGCGCTCGGTGACCACTTCCGCGCGCACCACTTTCAGGATTTCGGCATTCAGCTGATGCGCCGGGTCGAACGCGACGTACCGGCCAGGCTCCACGAGCCGCACGAAGCGGCCGTCGCGGGTGAGAAACGCGCGCTCGTCATCCCTGACAACGACCTCGAACCAAAATCCGTACTTCCGCATGACGCAAATCCAACTAATGAAAAACCAAAACGAAGGTTGCCGGCCTGCCGCCCACGCCGCGAAACGCGGGCCGGGACTTGAGCTGGGCCGCGCCGCCTTCCACCTTGGGCTGCGTCCGCTCCCCGTCCAAGGACGAGGAGCGCCGGTGCCCGGGCTCCGGCTTTGCGGCCCCGCGGTATCCGCCCCGGCACATGGCGCCGCGACGCTTGCCCTTTCGGGCGGGGAAGCTGGCCGGCTCCCCATTTTTCGATCCGCCGAAGCGGCAATGCCTTGGAGGGCATGGACGTGGGATTCGAACCCACTACAGCAAGATTCTAAGTCTTGTGCTCTACCCAATGAGCTAGTCCTGGAGAAGCTGAAGGGAATCGAACCCCCGACCTCCCGGATGTCCGGGCGCTCTACCACTGAGCTACAACCTCGTCTGCTTTTGACGCGGAACACGCTGACCGCAGAGCGGCAGCGCGCCAGCCGGGTCTCGGCGAGCCCGGACACACGGCGTCGTTGTCCGGTAAAATGCTCAATTCCGGCGGAATTAAAGCGCTCCTCATTGGTGCCGAGTTACCCTCATCCAATGTGCGCCCGCCTGCCCTGCCATGGGCCTGCGCGCCGCCGGGTAGCCTCGCGGACTCAAATGGGCTAGCTGACAACTGGGAGAGGGGCCCAGGGCATGACCGGATTATCGCGCACTCTTGAGTATGCACGCGACCGCTACGACGTCATCGTCGTCGGCTCGGGCTATGGCGGCGGCGTCGCCGCTTCACGTCTATCGCGCGCCGGCAAGAAGGTGGCCGTTCTGGAGCGCGGTCGCGAAGTTCTCGCCGGTTCGTTTCCCTCGCGCTTCCCAGACCTCAAGAACGACATGCAGGTCACTGGCAAGAGGCTGCGCACCGGCAAGTCGTCGGCGCTTTACGATGTCCGCCTTGGCGAGGACATGCACGTCCTGGTCGGCTGCGGTCTCGGCGGCGGCTCGCTCATCAACGCCGGCGTGGCGCTGCGTCCCGATCCTCGCGTGTTTGCCGACGAGCGCTGGCCCGGCCAGATTGCCCAGGACGGGCTTCTCGAGGAAGGCTTCCGCCGCGCCAGGCTCTGGCTCAATCCGCAGAGCGATCCGCGTGCCGACAGCTTCACCAAGTACAACACGCTAAAGGCTGCCGGGGCCGAACTCGGTCACGAAATCGTTCGCCCGACGGTCACCGTGAGCTTCGAGCCGACCACCAACGTCGTCGGTATCGAGCAGCCCGGCTGCACCCGCTGCGGCGATTGCTGCGGCGGCTGCAACGTCGGCGCCAAGAACTCCGTCGCCGTTACCTATCTGCCTGACGCGGTACGCCACGGCGCCGAGCTCTTCACCCACGCTGGCGTGCGGTATGTCGCCAAGGCGCGCGACGGCGAGTGGGAAGTGCACGTCCGACGGCTCGACGGCAGCGGCGGCGACCGTGTGCTGCGCGCCGCAATGGTCGTGCTGGCGGCAGGCACGCTCGGCACCACCGAGATTCTTCTTCGCTCACGCGCCGAAGGCCTCGCCCTCTCCGATCGCGTCGGTGAGCGCTTCTCGGCCAACGGCGACATCATCGCCTTCGGCTATGGCGCCCGCGAGCCCGTCAACGCCGTCGGCGTCGGCTTCCCTTCC
>CALRVN010000178.1:0-8338 GCA_943371625.1 Hyphomicrobium sp. CS1GBMeth3 | reverse complement strand
CCGGTCCGCGCTCGCAGTCTTTCTTGAAGCCGCCGACTATCTCCGGTTTGGTGAAGTCGTAGAGCTTCTCCTCGCAAGCCCATGTGTCTTGGAATGCTTGGCGGTCGGTTCCTGCGGGGAACTTGTCGGGGAACACACTTCTGGCAGCTAGGTTCTCCCCGACGTTAGGCGCATTACTGTGTCCGCACGCGCAATCTTCCGCAAATTTCTTCGCTTCCGCGGCGAGAGTGCAGTCCCAGGCAAGCGGGCTGCCACAAAACCGCCCGCGCAACTCGTTGTGAGCGGCGAGCATATCGGACCAGTCCCCCGGCACAGAACAGGAGTTTTCCCCGCCGCCGCCACCGGTCCCACCGCCGCCACCCTGCGCGGCTTTCTTCTTCTCC
Source organism: Hyphomicrobium sp. CS1GBMeth3 (assembly GCA_943371625.1). Taxonomy (GTDB): domain Bacteria; phylum Pseudomonadota; class Alphaproteobacteria; order Rhizobiales; family Hyphomicrobiaceae; genus Hyphomicrobium_A. Next base: position 7,955 of record CALRVN010000178.1, on the reverse strand, counting down.
AGGCAGATTCTATTTTCCCTATGGCGCGTCCTGGCTTCCACCTTTTTGCGAAATTGAGTGGTGCTCGGGTTCATGCACCAGTTGTAGTGATCGGAGCCCTTGAGGGTCCACCGCGGCCCTGTGAATCCGCAATTGTTGTCTCGGTTTATCTTCGCTTCACGGACAGCGGAGTTTCGGTACGCCTCGCATTTTTCGGCGCGCACTTTGCACTTGTAGCGATCCTGGTTCCGCAGCCACTCGAAATGCTCTGGCTCCATCGATTTGGCCCGCTTCTGCGTCATGCAGTACGAGAACACGTTGCCCTCGCGCGTCGCCCACCTGCCGAACATCGAGCTGTCGGGCAGCTCGCATCCCCTCTTCCGCAGCTCCGCAATACCTTCCATCGCGTTCTGCGTGTAGTAATTGCACGTCTGGTTCAGATCCGCGGTGTCCGTCTTTGCGCTGACGGGGTCGGAGGCGTTCTTGGAAATGCATCCTTGCGTGCCGCCCTCTGTGCGGGCGCGGATGGAGAAGAAGTATTCGGTGTCGGGCTTCAGACCGAAAAACTCGTGAGAGTTCCTGCCGGGCGCGCCGCCGGTGATGTCGGGCGCCTCCTTCAAGGCCCGGCCCTTCGCGTCGCGAATGTAGATGTCGTAATGACCCTGTTTGCTCGACCACTGCAGTATGATGGCAGTCGAACTGAGGGGCGTCGCCTTCACTGAAAACGGCGTGGCAGGACGGTCATCGTCATCGCAGCCGGCGGCCGCTGGGAGCGCCATGGCCAGCGCTAAAACAAATAGCGCCACAAGGGGCGCCATCGTCGACTTCATCCGGTGCCAAAAACGCGTGCCGCCACAGCGGGGCCGCACTTCGTGATCCAAACCAGGCGTGGACGCCATCGGCAGTTCCTAAAAAAGGCCGTTCACTGCAATATCGCGCCCAATGGATCACATCGATCAATTGTTTCCAATCCAAATAGATTAGATCTCTGTTCTTGGTTGCCGGCTAATGCTTCCACGCACCGCCCGCTAAGCGGCGGGCACCTGCTGGCGGCAAGCTAAGTGCCGGCCGCAAAATGACTTGTTGGCTCAGACGTACTCGTTGCCGATGGAATCGAGTCGGGCGAGCACGGCGCCCGGTAATGCCAGCCTGGCCGCCTCCATGTTCTGCCGCAGATGAGCTGCTGACGATGTGCCGGGGATGAGCAGAACATGCGGTGCGCGTTGCAGCAGCCACGCGATCGCGACCTGCATCGGCGTCGAGCCAAGCTGCTTCGCAACGCCATTCAGCGCCGCCGACTGCAGCTCCGTGACGCCGCCGAGCGGCATAAAGGGAACATATGCGATGCCGCTACCATCCAGTTCTTCGACCATGGCGTCATCGTCGCGGTGAACGAGGCTGTATTGGTTCTGAACGCAGACGACATCGGCAATCGTGAGCGCCTGCGTAAGCTGCCTCGATGTGACGTTGCTGAGCCCGAGGTGCTTGATCAGACCGCGGCGCTGGATTTCGGCCAGCGTCGAGAACGACTCCTCGATCGACCCCTCGCTCGGCCCTTCGAGTCCGCCGACGCGCAGATTGACGACATCGAGCGCATCGACCCCGAGATTCCGCAAATTGTCATGCACGCCTTTGATGAGGTCGGAAGGCGTTCGGGCCGGTATCCATGACCCGTCGTTGCCACGGGCGACTCCGAGCTTCGTTACGATCACCAGGTCGTCCGGATAAGGATGCAGCGCCTCGCAGATCAGCTCGTTGGTGACATGCGGTCCGTAATAGTCGCTCGTGTCGATGTGATTGACGCCGCTCGCCACCGCCTCCTTCAGCACCGCCACCGCAACGTTGCGATCCTTCGGCGGACCGAACGCATCGGGCCCTGCGAGCTGCATCGCCCCATAGCCGAGGCGGTTGACGTCACGCCCTGCGAGCGGAAACGTGCCCGCCGCAGAGATGTCGATCGCTTCGGCGCTGACTGTCATGGATATGTCTCCAAGTTTGCGACGCTCCCAACCTAGGCGCCTCGGCAACGCGCGATAATCTCCAATAATCGGAACAGGTTTTGCGGAATTGCAAACAATCGCGACCGCTCACGCAACCTGGGGCGGACAATCTCGGGCGAGCTATTCCCCGTGGTCCTGCCGCGGAGCCTGCGTCGCACCGACGTGCAGATCTCCGCGCGCGGCTGCCAGACATTCCTGCCGGTGCCGCTCGCGGTACCCGGCACGCTGCTCTTCGCTGCGCGTGCCATGACACGCGGGGCAGCTGACCCCGGCCTCGTAAAGCGTCGACTGACGATCGGCCTCGCTAAGCGGTAGCCGGCAGGCGCGGCACAGCTCATAGCTGCCCGTCTGAAGACCGTGTCCGACCGCCACACGCTCGTCGAACACGAAGCATTCGCCCTGCCACAGGCTGTGCTCTGGAGGAACCTCCTCGAGGTATTTCAGGATGCCGCCCTGCAGGTGAAAGACGTCCTCCAGTCCTTCCGACCTCAGGAACGCCGTAGCCTACTCGCAGCGGATGCCACCGGTGCAGAACATCGCGACCTTCGGCGCCGGGCCGTCACCCAAGAGACGCTCGCGCTCGGCTCTGAACCAGTCCGGGAACTCGCGGAAGCTTCTGGTCTGCGGGTTTATCGCGCCAGCAAACGTCCCGACCGCTACCTCGTAATCGTTGCGCGTATCGATGACGATCGTTCCGGGTTCGCCTATCAGCGCATTCCAGTCGTCGGCGGATACATACCGGCCGGCGTTTTCGACCGGATCGAGGTCCGGCACCCCCATCGTCACGATCTCGCGCTTGAGCCGCACCTTCATGCGATGGAACGGCTGCTCGGCTGCGCGCGAGAATTTCACTTCGAGATTGTCGCTGCCAACGAGACCGCGGATGTGCTCCAGCACACGGTCGATCGCAACGTCCGATCCCGCGATCGTTCCGTTTATGCCTTCCGGCGCCAGCAGCAGCGTGCCCTTGACGCCCAGCCCGCAGCATAGACGCGCCAGCGGCGACCGCGCTTTTCCGCAATCATCGACGGCGCTGAATTTGTAGAGCGCGGCTACGCGGATCGGGAGTCTTTCGTCAGTCATTCAAGTCGCATCCGTTGCAGCGCCGAGCGATCCCCGCGCCGGCCACCGCTTTACCTTCAGTCGTCGGGAAACGATAGCTCTCCTGCCGGGACATTTCTCCACGCCATGGTTTCCATTCCTGGAACATTGCGGATTCCTTGGGCGATTTGCCCGGGTGACGCTGGGCGAAACGCCTCTGGCTGCCCCTCTGCTCGCCGCCGACAATTCCTCGCGAACCCTTTTTGGCGCAACGCCGCAAACGAAGGAATTGACCCGTGCCGCACATCCCGTTCGACGACAGCATCCTCACCTGGCACCAGCTCGATTGGCTGCCGAACGTCTGGTACTACGTCTACGACGTCGACCGGCAGAACCGCATCGTCGATGCGCTGTTCAAGTTCGCTCCCGGCTCCAAGGCGATGCTGCATCAGCACAAGTGTCCCTACCTCACCCTCGTGCTGCAGGGCGAACTCCGTTTCTATCGCCCCAACGGCGAGCTGAAAGAGATCCGGCCCACCGGCAGCTACGTGAAGGGTGTCGCCAACGGCGAGCCTCACCTCGAAGGCGGCGGCGATCAGGAGACAATTGTGTTCTTCTCGGTCCGCAACATCGAGAGCGAGCTGTTCGTCTTCCTCGATGCGGCTACCAACCAGCCTGTAGTGCGGCTGACCATCGACGACGCCGAGGCGGTGATGCAGGCGCAGGGTCGGGCGAGGTGGCTGCCCGCAGCTTAAAGCAGGGCAAGCGGCTAGCGGTTCAGCGAACCGCTAGCCCTCTTCTTCGGCGACCAGCGCGTCACGACATCGCGATCTGTCTCTCGCGCAGCGCCCGCTCGATTGCGACGTGCAGGTCGTTGATCACGCTCGCACGGTGCGTCAGCTGCAGCACGAATGCGCGCACTTCGAACTCGAGCCCCGACCCGCCGAACCCGACGAAGAACACGCTCGGAGCCGGTGTATCTAGAACCTGCGGCGTAGCCTTCACCGCTTCCAGGATCAGCATCTGCGCGCGCAGCGTGTCCGTGCCATAGGCGATGCCGATCTTCAGTGTCACGCGCGTGATGCTGTCCGTCAGCGTCCAGTTGATGACCTTTTCGGTGATCAGCGACTTGTTCGGAATTATGATCTCGCGGTTTTCGCCGTCCGTCATGCTCGTGGCGCGGATGTGAATGCGCGACACGGTGCCCGTGAGGTCGCCGATCGTGACCGTATCGCCGACACGAACCGGACGCTCGAACAGGATGATCAGGCCGGAGATGAAGTTGGCGACGATCTCCTGCAATCCGAAGCCGACACCGACGCCGAGCGCCGCCACGATCCACTGAACCTGGCTCCAATCGAACCCGATGCTGCGGAATGCGAAGATCAGACCGACGATCGCGATCAGATAGCGGCTCACCGCGCTGATCGCATACCGCGTACCGGCTTCGACCCGCAGACGATGAAGCGCCGTGATCTCCAACAGGCCCGGCAGATTGCGCGCTGCGATCAGCGTTATCGTGCCGATCGCGAGCGCCGTGAGCACATTGGAAACGGTGACCGGAACGCTGCGCGCCGCGCCATCCACCGTAACCGTCTGCTGCCACAGCTGCACATCGAGGAGAGCGAGCGATGGTAGCGCCTCGCGCCATAGGAAGTAGAGCGCCCCCGCGAGCGCCAGCAGCACGGAAAGCTGCACCAGCTGCCGCATCTGATCGCTGATCGAGGCGATATCGACCTCGGGCTCGTCCGGGAGAGGCGGCTGCACGTCGCCAGTCGCCGCAGCAGCTTCCTGCGAGGCAATCTGGGCCCGTGCCTTCTCGCGCCGTTCGTTGGCGCGCTTGATCTCCAGATGCCGCCGCGCGACCAGAACCTCACGCATCGCGACGTTATAGACGAGGAATGCCACGCCGGTGATCGCCACCGACAGCAGGAGCCCGTCGCGGATCTGCGAAGCGCCGTCGTAGTAGCCCCACAGCGCCAAACCAGCGATGCCGAGCGGCAGCAACGAAAGCACCGTGTACCAGATCATCCGCGTCATCCACAGCGGATGACTTGGCGACAGCCGGTCGGCGATGACGCCGCGGCGAGGCTCGATCACCCGCGCGATGAACAGCGACACCGCGATTCCGCCGGCGAGGAACGCGAACCGCCCGAGGCCGTCGCGCAGGCTCTGCGCGCTGCTGACGTTGATCATGCCGAGGATAAAGGCGACCGGCGCAATCACGTACTTCAGCCAGACGACGTTGCGGTACAGCACCGACCGCGCGCGCTCGCTCCACCCGAAGTGCGCCGAGAACGCACCATTCTCGATGCAGATGAACTGAACCAAGCGCAGGAACAGAACAACGTATGCGGCCGCTAGCAGCCCTGCTCCCACCCCAAATGCGTACTCGGAAGCCTGCGGTAACTGCACCAGAAGCCAGCCGGCATATGCAAACAGAAGCGGAGTCTTGACCGCGAGCAGCGCCGCAATCACCAGCGCCTCGGGCGTGCGCAAATAGTTGTCCGTCGAGTAACGGCCCACGGCCTGGGCGATCGTACCCAGCCGCTTGATGAGACGCCCTGAGATGATGACGAGCGTGCCAAACACCAGCAACACCAGCGCCGTCGTCAGCGGCGCGTCGACAGCCCGCTCTACCAGCGACGCGCCCGCTTCCTTCCAGCCCTGGACAAAGGCTAGCCAGCCAAAGCTCGTACGCACCTGATCCAGCCAGCCGATGCCGATCGTCCCCGAGCTTGGGAGCCAGAGCAGCCGGCTATTGAGCAGGGCGCGCAACTGCGTCGTCTGGTTGAGAAGGTCGCGGTCCGCGACATTCAGCTCAGCCAGTTGAGCGATCCGCGTGACCAGCGCATCATGCAGTTGCACATAAAGGTCACGCCGCGCCCCGACGAGTTTCTCGAGCGCCTGGCGCGCGTCGGGCGGTGCCGCCTCGCCGCCGCGCTTGGTATAGGCAGCCAGCACGCGGTCGGCCATGCCGCCGGTATCCGACAACGCCCGTCGTGCCTCGTCCGCCTGCAGGCGCCTTAACCGCGCGTCGACGATCGCCTGATCGCGCTCTGCAATGCGCCGCTGCAGCCACGTGACGTCCGGCAGTTGCGCACGCATGGCGCGGAGAAGCTCGCTGAACTCGCCCCCGATGCTGCCGATCTCCAGCACCTGCTGCGCCGCGACTTTGCTGTCTCGCACGCGCGCCAAGTCCGCCTGGATCTCAGCCAGCCGCGACTTGCCGTCATCGAGCACACGGGTTGCATCAGCCCCGCGCTTGCGAATGACGTCGGTGTCTTTCACATACGCTTCGAGCACGGGGTGCTGTGCCGACAGGCGCTTGGCTTCGCGGTCGGCTTCGGCCTGCTTCTTCGCAGCCTCCGCGTCTTTCAGGCTGTTCACCCGTGCTTCGATGACCGGACGACGCTTCGTCAGCTTGTCCAGCTTGGCCGCAGCGAGATCGCGCCGCGCCGTTGCCGACGCCTGCCGGGCGGGAAGACTGATCAGCTCCTGCTCCAGCAGATTGAGCTTCGCCGATCTCGCGCGCCGTTCGGCCGATACCGCCGCACGCCGCGCATCGACGAGTGCCGGATTGGCATCGCCGGCCTGAATCTCGTCTGGGTTCTCCAGCGCATCGAGCGCCTGCTTCTCGACCGTCTGCTCCTCGCGCGCGGCGGTGGCACGCGTCGACATCTCGCGCAAACGTCCCTCGAGCTGGTCGAGGTCCGACTTGATGGTTGCCGCGCCACTGTTGGCGGCATCGAGCGCCTGTTGAGCATCTGCCAGCGGCAGCTTCTCGACACGCTTTGCAAACTCTTCTTCGCCCGGCTCGCGGCCGAGACCGTCCAGCTGCTGCTTGGCTTCCGCGACGCGCTCGGCCGAACGCTGGCCCGATTCCTGAAACTGCTTGGCGGCCGTGGTGCTGGCCGACGCTGCCTCGAGATGACCGAGTGCCGTGCGCAGCAACTGGATCGCCTGATCGCGGATATCCGGCGCGACGTCGGTGCGCGCTTCCAGCTCCTGAATTTTTGCCTTCGTGCGCTCGATGGCGCGACCAGCGGCAGCCTCAGGCGACTCTTCACCGGGCGCCTTCGCATTCGGATCGGGCTGCCCCGCGGGCGCAGCAGCCTCTGGCGCGGCTAGTGGAGCAGTTGCAGGAGGTTTCGCGGCCGGAGGGGCCGACTTGGCTGCCGGGACAGGGGCTGGCGCCGGTGCCTGAGCCGAAGCTGCGATCGGCAACGCCAACAAAGCAAGCGCAAGCGCGCCGCGCACGAATTTCAAGCAGGAGAATGTCATCATGGAATGCGGAGTAGCCCCATCGCTGGGACCAATTATGGCACCGCGGCAGAATGCTAACCAATTAGCTGAAAGCAATAGCGATTTCTGTAGCTGCCTTTTTTCGGCCACGCTATTGCGCCGGGCCAGAAGGCTTCAGAGTGCGGACGGTTCCAAGGGGTGGCGCCACCCGCCCCTTGGTCTGGCTTCACTTGGAAGGCGCGCCCGGCGCACCCGTATCGCGCTCGATGTAGACCTCGCCATCGCGGACGATCGCTTTGTATGCATGGGGAGCGCTCAGCATCCCAACCAGCAATGACAACATCGGTCCTCCTCTCCGCCGCGCTCATGCGGCTCCGATCAAAACGCCCGACACGTCACAGCGTTGCGCATCATCGCGGGAACCGGCCTACGGAGCGAACGTTGCCAAAGGTGACGAAACTCAATTCGCGACGGTGAGAAAATGGGCGAGGTCGTATCTCTTTCCACCTACCGCGCCGAGCATGTGGCGCGAATTCTCGAACAGCGCATCGGACAACTCCTCGACCGCCTCTCGGACGCCCCCGGCGTGGCAACGGAAGTCCTGCGCCTGCGTAACGAGGTCTGGATCCTCGACATTGAGGAAGGCGACGCACGCTCCCCCGTGCATCCCACCACACGAATTCCTCGCAA
>CALRVN010000177.1:0-8354 GCA_943371625.1 Hyphomicrobium sp. CS1GBMeth3 | reverse complement strand
CCACCGGCGATGCGCCCGACTGCGTACGCGTCGCGCTTGGCGCCGCACCCGGCCGGCCGACGCTCATAAAGGCGCTCGAAATCCTGCGCCAGTCGCTCACCATCGAGATGGGCGAGCAGGTCGTGTAGCCGCACCAGTTCAACGTCGCGGGCCGGCATGCTAGGCACCGGTCACCCACCGCGGCCGGATCTCTCACGCATGCACTTTCTCGTATCCCTCCTCACCTTGGCGATCGAAGCCACATTCGGATATCCGCAATGGCTTTACGTCCGCATAGGCCACCCGGTCACCTGGATCGGCTGGCTGATCGCCTGGTGCGAGACGCGTTGGAACACCCCGCACCTCTCGTTTGCGCGCCGGCGGCTTAACGGCGTTGTCAGCCTGATTGTGGTCCTCGCCGTCACCGCGGCTGTCACCATCGGCCTTGAACAAGCGATCGCCTTCACTTTCCCCGCCGCCGTCGCCGTCGTCCTGTTGGCTGCAGCCGCGAGCACGCTCATCGCGCAGCGCAGCCTCTACGACCACGTCGCTGCCGTCGCGCAGGGATTGGAGCAAGGCGGCATCGAAGCCGGTCGTCGCGCCGTCGGCATGATCGTCGGCCGCGACACCGCCGCACTCGACGAGGCAGCCCTCAGCCGCGCCGCCATCGAAAGCCTCGCCGAGAACTATTCGGACGGTGTCGTCGCGCCGCTCTTCTGGCTCGTCGTCGGCGGCGTGCCAGGCGCCGCGCTCTACAAGGCCATTAACACCGGCGACAGCATGATCGGCCACAAGAGCGAGCGCTATCGCGCCTTCGGATGGGCCGCAGCCCGCCTCGACGATCTCGTCAACCTCCCGGCTTCGCGCCTATCTGCGCTGCTACTCATTGCAGCCTCGTCAAACCAACGCGACTTCCATACCCGCGACGCCATCCGCGCCGTCGCCCGCGACGCCCGCGATCATCGCTCTCCAAATGCCGGCTGGCCCGAAGCTGCGATGGCCGGAGCGCTTGGCATTCGCCTCGCCGGCCCCCGCACGTACGGCGGCACGGTCGTCGATGACGGCTGGATGGGCTCCGGTCGCAGCGATCTCAGCGCCGCCGACATCCGCCGCGCGCTGAGCCTTTATCGCCGCGCCTGCATCACGCAAAGTCTCATCGTCGCCACGCTGGCCCTCGCCACGTTCGTCCTTTTTTGATATCCGCTCGTGCCACCGGCACGGAAGAGAAGGTCGTGCCACCCGCACGGAAGAGAAGGTCGTGCCAGCGGCACGGCGGAGAAAAATCATGCGCCGAATTTGCGTCTTCTGCGGATCGAGCCCGGGCAGGCACGCCGAGTACGCCGACGCCGCCGCGCGCTTCGGGCGCCAACTCGCGCACGATGGCATCGGCCTCGTCTACGGCGGTGCTTCGATCGGGTTGATGGGTGTCGTCGCCGACACCGCACTCCAAGCCGGCGGCGAGGTCATCGGCGTCATCCCGCGCAGCATCGTCGACCTCGAAGTCGCGCACTCCGGACTGCAGGACTTGCGCATCGTCGGCTCGATGCACGAGCGCAAGGCGCTGATGGCAGAGCTCTCCGATGCCTTCGTCGCGCTACCCGGAGGCATCGGCACTCTCGAAGAGATCTTCGAGGTCTGGACCTGGGCCCAGCTCGGCAGCCACACCAAGCCCTGCGCATTCCTCAACGTGCGCGGCTTTTACGACGGCCTGCTCGGCTTCCTAGATCACGTCGTCGAGGAATCGTTCCTGAAGCCCGCGCATCGCAACATGGTGCTCGTCGAGACAGAACCCGAAACGCTCATCCAGGCCATCCTGACTTACCGCGCGCCGAACGTCGCAAAGCTTATCGGTCGCAACGAACGCTAGCGGGGCAGCACACATGCAACAGCCCTTCTCCATCACCCTCGACCGGCCGTTCATCGTCGTCGCGTTCGCGATCCCCCAGCACGTCCTCAGCTGGTCGATGCTGCGGCCGGGGTTGCAGGTCACCCAGCGCATCGCATGGCTCGAGGTGCGCAACAACGATCTGCCGAGGGATATAGATGCCACCGATGTCATCCGCTCCCGTGTCGCCGCCGCCGGCCTGGAAGATGCCGTGGTGCTCGTCACTTCGCGCGACGTACGACGCTACATGTCGGCACACGCCCGCGTGGAAGATCATGAAGCGCGATGCATCACGACGGTCGGCCTTTCGAATAGCGAGCGCGTCGGCGTGCGCCTGCACCGGCCGCCGGTCTTCGCCGGAACCATCAACACTCTGGTGCACGTTGAACACCCACTGTCCGAAGCGGCACTGATCGAAGCCATGTCAATCGCAACCGAGGCACGCACCGCCGCCGTCATTGATGCTGGCGTCGAGCGCGGCGGGATGATCGTCACCGGGACGGGCACCGACTGTATTGCTGTCGCGTCACCGGCCGGCATCGACGGGCTCGCCTATGCAGGCAAGCATACGGCGGTCGGCGAGGCGATTGGCGCCGCCGTCTACGAGGCCACCGCCCAAGGCATCCGCGACTGGAAAGCTGACTGCAGCGTGAGCACCGCCGCCGACGAAGGCGCCGGTGCCGAAGCTACAGCACGATAGCGTCGACGGGCTCTGAACGCCGGATTTCGCGAGGCTCTGGCCCCCAACCACAATTCCTGGCCACCTGCGACAATTTGCTGCTACACTCACGCTCAACGGGCGAAAACAGGCCCGAGCCGCGAGAAAAGTGACGTGCGCATGGGTGGGCACGAACAACCCGAGGACGCTCTTCAGCAGGTTCCGCCCCTGCTGCGTTGCCTCGGCTTGCACCTGATCCTCGGTGCGGCTATTGGCGTCGCCTTTGTCTCACTCATCATCCTCGGCGACGTCGGCGGCTTAAAGAAGCTCATCGTCGAAGCGGAGAACTCGATCCTCCCGCTATCGCTGCTCTACACCTTCAACGTTCTCACCTTCTCCAGCGTCACAATGGGCGTCGGCATCATGACCATGCCCTTGGTCGGCTCCGAGCCTGCGCGCCACCCGGACACCGACATCGATCTGCTCGAGCACATCGCGGACGGCAAACGCGATTGGCGCGACTTGCCCTAATTTGTTCGCAGCGGTCGCGATTGCCGCACCTCTCGTTAAAGAACTCGGCAAACCCATCTAAGTCACAATGAGCCCGGCCGCTTCCAGGCGCGCGCATTGACCGACGGAGACGAGGTTGAGCCGCAACGAGAAAACTGTGCTCGTTCTTCAAGGCGGTGGCGCGCTCGGAGCCTATCAAGGCGGCGCATACGAAGCGCTTGCAGCCGCGGGCCATACGCCTGATTGGATAGCCGGGGTCTCCATCGGTGCAATCAACGGCGCGATCATCGCCGGCAACCCGCCTGAAAAACGCGTCGAGCGGCTGCGGCAATTCTGGGAGCTCGTTTCGAGCCGCCTGGTAGCGCCGCCGATCAGCGTGGACGACACCTCACGTAAAATTTTCAACGAAGCGAGCGCCGCGCTCGTCGCTTCCACGGGCGCTCCCGGATTTTTCGATCCGCGGCTTCCGCCGGCAATCTTCATGCCCAGCGGCACGCCCGAGGCGATCGGCATCTACGACACCGCCCCTCTCAAACAAACGCTGCTCGAACTCGTGGACTTCGATCTGCTGAACTCCGGCGCCGTGCGTTACAGCGTCGGCGCCGTTGATGTCGCGACCGGCAACCTCAAGTACTTCGACAGCGGCGAAGAGACGATCCGCCCCGAGCACATCATGGCGAGCGGCGCGCTGCCTCCCGGCTTTCCGCCCGTCGAGATCGACGGCAGACTCTACTGGGACGGCGGCATCGTATCCAACACGCCCCTGCAGTACGTCATCGACGGCGGCGTACCCCGTCGCGACATGGTCATCTTCCAGCTCGACCTGTTCAGCGCCCGCGGTCCCATTCCCGAAACACTGCTCGACGTGCCGGCGCGTGAAAAGGAAATCCGCTACTCGAGCCGCACGCGCCTCAACACCGATTACTTCCGGCTGATCCAGACCATGCGCCGCGCCGTGCGCCGCCTTGAAGGTGACCTTCCGGAGGAGGTCAGGAGCAGTGAGGACTGGCAGCTGCTGTCCTCGTTTAGCTGTGACGCGGCCATCACCATCGTGCACCTCATTCACCGGCGCGCCGCCTATTTCACCCAGTCGAACGACTACGAGTTCTCCCGCTACACGGTGAACGAGCACTGGCGCGACGGAAAAGACGACGTCGAGCGAACGTTCAGCCATCCGTCCTGGATCAACCGCGAGCGTCCGAAGGACGGCGTGAAAGTGCTCGACCTCACCAAGGATTTCCAGCCAGCGAACACCGAGGCACAGCTACCAAGGACGCAGTCATGAAGATCGCCGACGTGAAGAAACGCGCCTTTGCCATGCCGCTGACGAGTCCGGCGTTCCCTCCCCCGCCCTACCGCTTCGTCGACCGCGAATACCTGATCATCACCTATCGCACCGACAAGGAAGCGCTCGAAGCCGTCATCCCCGAACCCCTGACCTTCGATGAGCCGCTCGTCAAATACGAGTTCATCCGCATGCCAAGCGGAACCGGCTTCGGCGACTACACCGAATCCGGCCAGATCATCCCGGTGAAATTCAACAGCGTCGAAGGTGCTTACTCGCATGCCATGTTCCTCGACGACGGACCGCCGCTCTACGGCGGCCGCGAGCTGTGGGGCTTTCCCAAGAAGCTGGCGCAGCCACGCCTCGGACCCGACAAGGACACGCTACTCGGAACGTTGGACTATGGCTCCGTCCGCATCGCTACTGGCACCATGGGCTACAAGTACAAGGCGCTCGACCTGAAACAGGTCGCCGCCACCCTCGCGCTGCCGAACTACCTTCTGAAGATCATCCCCCACGTCGACGGCACCCCGCGCATTCTCGAGTTGGTCGACTACCGGCTCGAGGACGTCGTGATCAAGGGTGCCTGGAGCGGCCCCGGCGCACTCGACCTGCGCCCGCACGCGCTCGCACCGCTCACGCAGTTGCCCGTGCGCGAGATCGTCTCGGCGACGCACATCATCGCCGACCTGACGCTCGGGCTCGGCAAGGTCGTCTACGACTATCTGGCCCCCGGCAAGGAGAGCAAGTCATGAAGCTCGACGGCAAAGTCGCCCTGGTCACCGGCGCCGCCAGCGGCATCGGCCACGCCATCGCCAAGCGCTACGTCGAAGCAGGTGGTCGCGTCGCCATCGCCGATCTCAACCTCGATGCGGCCAAGGCCGCCGCGAAGGAGCTGGGCGGAGAGAACGACGCCATCGCAATTGCGATGGACGTCAGCAACGAGGAGCAGGTCAACGCCGGCGTCGAGAAGACCGTGAAGGCTTTCGGCACCGTCGACATCCTCGTTTCCAACGCCGGCATCCAGATCGTGCATCCGATCGAGGACTTCCCCTTCGCCGACTGGAAGAAGATCATGGCCATCCACGTCGACGGCGCCTTCCTCACCACCAAGGCGTGCGTCAAGCCCATGTACAAGCAGGGCTCCGGCTCCCTGATCTACATGGGCTCAGTGCACAGCCACGAGGCTTCACCGCTGAAGTCCGCCTACGTTGCAGCCAAGCACGCCATCCTTGGTCTCGGCCGCACTATGGCCAAGGAAGGCGCACAGCACGGCGTGCGCTCCAACGTCATCTGTCCCGGCTTTGTGCGAACACCACTCGTCGACAAGCAGATCCCCGAGCAGGCGCACGAGCTCGGCATCACTGAGGAGCGCGTCATCAAGGAGGTGATGCTCGGCGAGACGGTCGACAAGCAGTTCACCATGACCGACGACATCGCCGAGGTCGCGTTGCTGCTCGCCGCCTTCAAGACCAACGCGCTGACCGGCGAGTCGATCATCGTCAGCCACGGCTGGCACATGAACTGACGCGCAGCGCACCTAGCTATTTGCTCGCGAGCCAGGCGCGCCAGCCGCCGAAGCTGGTGATGTCTTCGGCTCCGGCCACGGCATGCGCCTCGCATAGGAAGCATTTGACCCCGCTGCCATCCGCGAGCGTAACCGTGCCGATACCCAACGGCGGCGGAATGAGCCCGACGAAGCTCCCGAAGCCGGCCGCATCCATCTCCCAGATCTCGACCTCGATCCCGCCGCGCCCAACGCCGTCGAAGATGAGACCCGGTTTCGGCGGCACCGTCCCCGGCAACGCGTAAAAGCTGTAGCCCGGCGCCGTACGCGTCGTCTCGATGAGCCGCGCCTGCCGCTCGACCAGCTGCCCGTTGAGCGGCTGCCCGGTGAGATGCGCACCGACGACGGCGACGCGATAGCTGCCGTGCGAAGCCTGTGGAATGACCTTGCTCGCATCGGGCAGCGGCAGCTTCGTCGCGCCCATGCTCGCGTTCGGCAACGCGCGATGCAGCGCATCACCCAGCGTCGCCAGCTTTCCGTCCTCGAAAGCACGCGCGATGAGCGTCACACCGAACGGCAGGCCGTTGGCGCGAAAGCCGGCCGGCACCGCCAGCGCCGATAAGTCCATCAGGTTCACGAAGTTCGTCGTCAGCCCGAGGTTGGAGTTGAGCCGCACCGGATCCGCGAGCACCTCGGCGATCGTGTAGATCGTGCCCGACGTCGGCAGCACCATGACGTCCATCTTCGCCCACTCGCGCTCGGCTGCGCGAGTAAGCTCGGCGAGACGGTAGAACGATTTGAACGCCGACACTGCGTCGATCTTGTCCGCACCGCAGATGATCGCCCGCACCGTTTCGTTCATCGCCTCGGGACGAGCCCGCGCAAAAGCCTCGATGGCCGCCAACCGCTCGGCGACCCACGGCCCCTCATAGAGCAGCCGCGCGGCTTCCCGGAACGGCCCGAAATCGATCTCGACCACCTCGCCGCCCAATCCCTGCAGCCGCGTCACCGCCTGGTCGAACAGCGCCGCCGCAGCCGCATCGCCGAGGAAGTCTGCGCCACCCGCAGGAACACCAAACTTGAACCGCTTCGCCAACGCCTCCGGCGATATCGGCCGCGTCGGGCGCCGCGCGTAGGCATCCTCCGCATCGAAACCAGCGGCGACGCCGAGCGCCGTGTGCGCATCCCCGACAGTCGCCGCAAAGATTGAAACCACATCCTGCGTGCGGCACGCGGGCACGACACCGCGCGTGCCGATCAGCCCCTTCGTTGGCTTCAGCCCGACGATGTTGTTGAAACCCGCGGGCACCCTGCCCGAGCCCGCCGTGTCGGTCCCGAGCGAGAACGATACCAGACCCGCGGCAACCGATACCGCCGACCCCGAACTCGACCCGCCGGAAATATGCGCATCGCTGAACACGCTCGACGGAATGCCGTAAGGCGAGCGCGTCCCCACCAGCCCCGTAGCAAACTGGTCCATGTTCGTCTTGCCGATAAGAACCGCCCCAGCCGCCTCCAGTCTCTCCACCACGGTCGCCGAGCGATCCGGCACATATGCAAAATCCGGACACGCGCACGTGGTCGGCAGCCCTGCAACGTCGATGTTGTCCTTCACCGCAAACGGAATGCCGTACAGCGGCCCCCGCGACGCATTGCGCGCCCGCGCCAGCGCAGCCTCCTCGTCGACGAGCGTGATCCACACCGGTCGCCCACCGCGCGCACGTATCCGCGCATAGACATCGCGGATCACGTCTTCAGGCGTCAGCGCACCGCTACCGTAGGCCGCCGTCAGCGAAGCGATGTCGAGCGAGCTGGTCATTGCGCCGCCTCTTCCACCGCATCCTCACGCAACACGATGAGCGTCTGCCCGAGCGCCACCGCCCGCCCTTCGGCGCAGCGCACCTCGTGCACCACGCCGTCACGATCGGCGGCAACCGACAGCTCCATCTTCATCGACTCGATCACGACCAACACGTCGCCTGCGGCGACCCGTGCGCCGGGCTCGACCGCCAGCTTCCACACGCTTCCCGGAACCGGGCTCGCGACGGCAGTCATGCCGGGCGCGAGCACATCGTCCCCGAGGTCCGGCGGCGCTCCTGCATCCGCCACAGCGCCTGCCTGATCCGTCGATTGCCAGCGCCGACGCTCCGCTTCGAACGCCGCCTGCTGACTGCTCTTGAATGCGCCGATGTCGTCCGCGTTAGCGGCAAGGAACGCGCGATAGTCGGCGAGGCTGAAGGTCGTCGGCGTGATGTCGAGCGCCACACTGCCGTCGAGGAACCCGTCACGAAACGCGAGCAGCTCCTCCGCGGAAACGGGATGGAACCGGATCTGATCGAAGAACCGCAGCAGCCACGGACTGCCCGGCACGAACACCTCGGTATTGCGATAGGTGTTCCACACCTGACACGTGCGCCCGACGAACTGATAACCGCCGGGACCCTCCATGCCGTAGACGCAGAGATAGGCGCCGCCGATGCCGACGGCGTTCTCCGGCGTCCATGTACGCGCCGGATTGTACTTCGTCGTC
>CALRVN010000176.1:0-8393 GCA_943371625.1 Hyphomicrobium sp. CS1GBMeth3 | reverse complement strand
TTGTTAATGGCAACCGGTAACTTTTTGTCTCCCCAGCTGGCGTGATCGCTGCCGGAAAGTAAGAATTTCCGTGTAGCTGTTAATTCTGCTTTGCAATTGCCGATGCCATCTACTGCGATCCTCAGCCCGGTGAGCATTTTTCGTGAAGCCGCAACTGCTCGATAGCACAGTGCCGGATGATCTTCTTGCGACGTCCTCGGCGCGCCTGATCGAGGTTGTGCAGGAGCTATCGCTCGCGCGCGATGTGCCGACGCTTCAGCGGATCGTGCGAACGGCTGCGCGCGAGCTTACCGGAGCAGACGGCGCCACGTTCATCTTGCGCGACAACGGCAAGTGCTATTACGCCGACGAGGACGCGATCGCCCCGCTCTGGAAGGGCCAGCGCTTCCCAATGGAAGCCTGCATCAGCGGCTGGGTGATGCTGCACAAGCAGCCTGCCCTCATCACCGATATCTACGACGATCCGCGCATTCCCGCCGTC
This sequence comes from Hyphomicrobium sp. CS1GBMeth3, assembly GCA_943371625.1. Lineage (GTDB taxonomy): Bacteria > Pseudomonadota > Alphaproteobacteria > Rhizobiales > Hyphomicrobiaceae > Hyphomicrobium_A. Next base: position 7,912 of record CALRVN010000176.1, on the reverse strand, counting down.
GCGTACCGGCCGACTTTCGTGAAGAGCCTGGCGGTCGTGCCGATCCGCACGCTCGATCCGATCGGCGCCATCGGCAACTACTGGGCGCACACTCATACGCCGACCGAACGCGAAGTGCGGGTGCTGCAGGCGCTGGCAGACAGCACCGCGGTGGCGATGGAATCCATCCGGATCGTCTCGGAGTTGGAAGAGCGCGTGCGTCACCGGACGGCGGAGCTCGAATTGGCGAACGCCGAGATCCGCAAGCTGTCACTTGTCGACGAGCTCACCGGTCTCAACAACCGGCGCGGATTCTTCGCCTTTGCCGATCAGGCGCACAACGACGCCGTGCGGCTCGGCAAGCGCGTGTTCCTTCTGTTCATCGATGTCGACGGACTGAAGCAGGTGAACGACAGCCTCGGACATGAGGCGGGCGACGAATTGCTGCGCGACATGGCGCAGGTGCTTCGTGCGACGTTCCGCAAGGCCGACATTGTGGCGCGGCTCGGCGGCGATGAGTTCTGCGTGTTCGGCATCCTTGAGGAAGCGGACGCAGCGGCGCCGAAGGTCCGGCTGGCCGCGGGACTAACTTCGTTCAACAGGGATCACGGTGGAGCGCGGCAGCTGTCGGCGAGCATCGGCGCATTCTCGTTCGACGCCGGCACAGAGGGCTCGCTGGGCGACTTCATGGCCCGCGCCGATGCTGCGATGTACGACGAGAAGCGCTCCCGCCGCGCGGGCTAGGTGCCGCCTGCTACCACCAGCGCGGGTTGTGAGCCTCGCAGTTGCGAATTGCAGCCCTTGGTTGTCCCACCACTCCCGGATTACAATCTTATTTTGGTTAGTTCATTCGCGTCGGGGGGCGTGCTGTGGATCAAGAAGAGACGAGCGTCTGGGGCGCTCTTATTCTGTTCGCCATTGTTTGCGCAGCAATATTTGTGGCCTGGATTGTGATCGGCCCGGGAGACGTTTGGTTGGGAGCGATGAGCGCCCAAGTCAGGGCCGCCCTGAAAGTTGCTGCTGACTGGTACCAAGATGCGATCGAGGGGCCATCGAAGCTTATCGCCCCGGCGATCACCATCGCGAGTGGCAGCTACGCAATCTACAAGGCCTACGCGTACGCGGAGTCGCGTCTGCACTACCGTTTAGGCGACTATATCCAGCGCGAGGAAAAGCGACTTCGCGATGCGCGCAAGCAGCTCCGCCTGATTATCGAGCGCCCTAGCGTCGAACGGAGGTTCCGCGAGCCGATCTTTCTTGAACCTGCACTGAAGCGTGCGGTGCGCGACCTTGGTTGGGGGAGTTGGTTTCTCGGTCCCCAACTCGGTTATGTGAGTTACCAGCTCGATACCTCGATCACGCGACTCGAGCGACAGGTGAAGCTGTCAGAACGCAACCATCGCCACACTGTGCAGCAACTAGCTACGGCGCACATGCTGCGTGGGGCGATGGACGTGGCGGACGCGGCCAAGGCGCGCGAAAAATCTCAGGATGGGCGACTTGCAATTAATAGTGCGCTCAATCACTTCCAGTCCGCGTTAGACGTGGACGATGACGATTGCGAAGCGCTGGAATATGCCGCTCACATGCATCTTTGCCTCAAGCAAGACGGAGAGGCTGAGGCTCGTCTGGATCGCTTACTCGAAGTGACGTCGGGCGAGGTGCGGTCCTTGAGCCGAGCGCGTGGCTATCGCTACATGTCAGATATTGAGACCAACCGCGGTTTCAGAAGGCGAGCAAAGGATGCCGCCAAAGCTGCGCTCAAAGTCCTTCCTAGCCTCAATGGAGCGGATCGCATCGAAGAAGCTGAGATGCAGGAAAATGTAGGCGACCGCCAGATCGCGTTGCACGCTCACGTGCAGGCGCGGTCCCACTGGGAAATCGCGAGAGCGCTCTTCGTGGAGATTGGAACGCCCTTCGCATTGGAGGGCAGTATCCGTGTGGGGACAAAACTGGCGGGACTCTCTAGTCTGCCCGATACGGACAGCGAAGAGGACTAGAACTAGAACTAGAAGCTCAGTCGAGTGACATAGCCAAGCAGATAGGCGGCGCTGCATGCCAGTGTCGCGTGCCCGGCGCATTGCCATGCCGCCCAGACGATCGCCGACCGCGCATATGGCTTGGCGTAGCCCGTGGCTAACTCGCGATGGTCGATAGCCGAAAGAAGCGTCAATGCTGCGGCTGCCACGAGAAGCGTCCAAATCGGAGCGCCGAAATAAGCTGCGGTCGCGGTCGAGACGATTGTCAGGTATGCCAGCATGTCTCCCCCTCGGTTGAAGCAACTCAACTCCGATTCGGAGTGCGTGGGCGAAGGACGGCTGTTGATAAGTTGGGATTGTTCGCCTCACACAAAAGAATAGCGCGGGGGTGCCGCGCTACTCCCCATGTCGCGTTAGTGGCTCAATTCGTCTTCAGCCAATTGTCCACGGCCTTTTTAACCTGCTCCTTTTCGAAGCCGTAGCGAGACTGGATCAAGCCTTCGAGCTGCTCGCGGTTGCCGTTGATCTTGGCGATGTCGTCGTCGCTGAGCTTGCCCCACTGCTCTTTCACCTTGCCGGAGAACTGCTTCCAGTTGCCTTGAATGCTATCCCAATTCATCGGTCGGTCTCCCTGTCTGTTTGATGACGGGCGACGGCGATGGTCGTCCGCCGGGCGGCGCGGATAGTCGGCGGGCAATCGTGAACAGGTGGGATAAGTCGTTGGCGGCAATTGAAGCTTTTTGCTCCAGCGCGAAGACGGTGCTCCGTGGCCATCATTTCGCCAATTCTCACGGCATCTATGCCCTTGGGCGGGACCGGTATCTGCAAGAGATATCAGGGGGGTAAGTTATGTCAGTTCCCGCTGTGCGGGCGCGCCACGCGTCGGCTACCGACATTTCAACCATCGACTTCGGACACGAGCCATCGTTCGGTGAGTTCGATATCGGCGAGCCGCTGTACCCTCCGCCACGGCGCGGCAGCAGCATGCTGAGCGCCACACTGATGCTGCTCGTGCTTTTCGGTGCCGGGTGGGCGTACATGCAGGCTCCCGCCGAATGGCTGGCGCTGCTCGGATCGAAAGTCGCCGAGCTGACGGCGCCGCTGCAAAATCCCAACCCCACGATCGCTATCTCGGATGCTTCGAGCATCGCGACCGCGGAGATGCCACCGGAGGCGCTGGCGGCGCAGGTGCCACCGGAGAACGAGAAGACCATCGAAATCGCCAACAACGGCGCGACGCCGCCCGATGCTGAGCCGCTCGAGACAGGGTCGATCGCGGCAGGCGAGGAACCGTCGGAACCGCAGCCGTTGCCGCCGCTACGCGTCGATCCGGCAGATCCCTATCAAAAGCGTGCCGTCGCCGTCGGGCTGCATCCGGACCTGTCGCGGGTGCTGCTGGCAAAGCTATCGGCCGCCGACTATCGCAACGCCGCTTATGCTGTCGACACGGCCGTCGCCAAGACGGAAGACGAGGCGGTGTTCGTCTGGCCGCGGCAGAGAAAGCCGGAGCAGGCGCTATTCCGCGTGCACTTCGTCAAAGGCGCGGCGGCCGAGTGCCGGCGCTATGTCGTTACGGTCGTGAAGGATGGATGGACGACGACTGCGTTCCCGATGGAGCGGTGCGGTGCGCAGCTTGCCGAGCGCAAGGCGGCCGCCAATTCAACGCCAGCGAAGGCGAAAGCCAACTGACGCTGAGCGGGTCGCAACGCGCGTCAAGCGAACGTCAACGCGCGTCGAGCTGTCGTTTACAGATATCGCGCCACTTGGCTTTGGTGATGTGCGTGCCCTTGTCCCAGGTGTCCATGCACTGGGCGAGTTTGTCGGCGTCGGAGAAGTCGCCGTTCGTAGCCGGTGCAGTGGTGACGGGCGCGGGAGGGGCAGCCTCCCGATAATTGCGGGTGCCCTTGCGGACCGAGGTGTCAGCTGTCGCCGAAGGATCGGTCGCCTGCATCGGGTCGACGGGTGCGGCGATGACGGAGCCGCTGGTGCCCGCGTTCGCGGCAAGAGCGGCAAAGAGGGCCAGAAGGCCGGTACGCAAATGGGTCATGGCGGTGTCTACCAACTATAGATCCGTACACTGCGGCCAAGATTGTTGTCTTGGTGAAGCAAATGCAAGGACGAGTTTCTTTGTGACGCAATGCGCCGCCTATCTAGGGCCGCGCTGATGCTATGCCGCTACTCTGAAGAATGCGTAGCACTGCCTGGCACGGGACCAGAAACGTCTGCCAGTCGCCCGGCTTCTTGGGATCGACGTCGTAGCGGTAGCCGTTCTCGGGCGCGGCGGCGCCCTTGGCGATGACTCCGATCAAGGCACCGCTGTCGTCGATGACGGGGCCACCGGAGCTGCCGGGCAGGGAGTCGACGGTCGCGGCGATGTAGAGTTCCTCGCCGCCGCGGAATTCGGCGCGGCCGAGCCCGACGTAGTTGCCGGCGCTCCAGCGCTTCGTCTCACGCAGCTTGGCGAGCGACCGGCGCTGCCCGACGCCGGGAAAGCCGATGGCGTAGACGCGGCGGTGCAATGCCTTGTCGCAGGCATCGGTCACCGCGATGGGCGCTCCGATGCGGAGCTTGGCGGAAGCCGAGACTTTGACGACGGCGATATCGTAGGCCTTGTCGACATAGGACACCGAGACGTTGTCGAGTTTGCGTGCAGCCGGGGCGACGGTGATGCCGTCGGACTCGAAGCGCGGCTGATTGATATCTTCCGTGAGATAGCGGCGCGGCTGGCGGCAGCTCTCGACCGCGTGTCCGGCGGTGACGAAATAGTAGTCGGCGGCGCTGCCGCGGGCGACCTTGCGGATGAGAAAGGCCGAGGCGACGTAGCGCGAACCGGCACCCTCGCACACGAAGGCGTAGACGGATGGCCAGGCGCCGCGCACCGCGGGCGGCAGCTTGTCGGTGAAGAAACCTTCGTCGGCGTTGCCAGGGGCCGGGCCGGGAAGAATGAGCAACGCGGCAGCGAGTGCGCGAACTACGGTGGTTCGGGACAACGCTCGTATTGCCGACCGCAACGGACTTAGCCGTCCGCTTCCGGTTGCTGCTCTAAAGGTAGATCGCACGCAAAATCCCCGCCCTTACACGGCCCTGTCTAAGGCATCGGGCGCGATGCGATCCAGCTCATTTTATCGTTTTCGCAAATGCGTTCGGCACGACGCGCAGGCGAAAGTCCGCTCATGGAGATCAGCGCACACGCAGCTCTGGCTGTCGTCGCCTTCGCGTTCACGGTAGGGGGGGCTTTGCTGCTGCTCTCGTGGGTGCAGCGGCGCGAACTGGCGCCGCTTGCCCTGTGGGGCCTGGCGTTCGGCGCCGGGGCGATCGGCTTGTCGCTCGCAGCGGCTCGTGGACAAATTGCTGATGCGTGGTCGATCGGCGTTGCGAACATTCTCATCGCGGCGGCGTACGGGGCGATCTGGAGCGGCGGGCGGCTTCTCGACGGGAAGCGGGCTTCGATCCCGATTGCCCTCCTAGGTGTCGCCACCTGGCTGGTTGCGTTCCTCATTCCGGGCTTCTTCGGCAACGGCACCGCTCGCGCAACGTTGCTGGTTGTCGTCAACGTCGCGTACACGCTGGCGACGGCCGCAGAGCTATGGCGCGCGCGGGGCGATCGCCTGCCATCCCGCTGGCCGGCGATCTGCCTGCTTCTGGTGCATGCCGCGGCGTTGCCGTCGCGCCTGCCGTTCCTGAGTGACTACGTGGGGCTCGGGCACAGTGAAATGAGCCTAGTCATCTTCGTCACATTCGAATCCATGCTGCTTGCGATGGCCGGCGCTTATCTGTTCGGCAGCCTCGTTCGCGAGCAGGTGGCGAAGGGATACCAGCGTGCGGCGATGTCCGATCCGCTGACGGGCGTTGCGAACCGACGCGCCTTTATAGATGGCGCTAAGCGGCTCGTGCACCGGGCCGCCGTCGACAAGCGCCAGGTCTGCTTGCTGCTCTTCGACATCGACCACTTCAAATCCATCAACGATCGATATGGCCATGCCGCGGGCGACGAGGTGCTGACCGTGTTCTGCCAATTGGCGCAGGCGCAACTGCGCCCCGGCGACCTTTTTGCGCGCGTCGGAGGCGAGGAGTTCGCTTGCCTGCTCATCGATGTCGACGCCGCGGCCGCGGTGCGGATTGCCGAGCGCGTGCTCTTCGCGTTCGAGGGCTGGGTTCACAGCGACAACGGGCGGACCTTCAGCGCGACCGCGAGTGCAGGTGTTGCGCATGCCCGCGCCAGCGCGTTGTTCGACCTGTCGGCGCTGATGGTCGACGCGGACCGCGCCCTCTATCGCGCCAAGGACGGCGGGCGGAACCGGATCGAAGAAGAGAGCCGCGTGCTGAGGTCGGCGAACTGAGCCGCTCAGCCGGGGAGGCGGGCGAGTTCGTCAGCCACGACGTCGACGGCCGTTTCTAGGTCATCGCGCGTGTGGGCGCTGGTAATTTGCACAATTCAATTCGAGGCAGCAGCAACTTCCAAGTTGGCACCCCACGCTGGGGTTGCACAATGTGAGCATTGCATCCAGTTGATTCGCGGGGCGCATGCTCGAGAATTTCATCGCAATCGACGTCGAGACGGCGAATGAGCGCCGGGATTCGATTTGTCAGATTGGAATTGCCGCATACTGCGGATCGAACCGGCAATGGGCGTGGTCGTCGCTCGTTGATCCGGAGCAGGCATTCGACGATGCCAACGTGCGCATCCACGGAATTCGAAGCCACGAAGTTCAAACAGCGCCTCGGTTTCCGAAAGTCTTCGAGGACTTTGCGCGGGTCGCTGACGGCAAATTTGTTGTCTCCCATACCCGATTTGATTTCGACGCGATCTACGAGGCATCGTCTAAGTACGGTCTGAGTTTTCTCGGGGCCAAATGGATCGATACTTGCAGCGTGGCTCGGTTTGCGTGGCCAGAGCTTCGAAGCCACGCTTTGCCGGTCCTCTGCGAACACTTGTCAATCGAACTGAAGCATCACGATGCACAATCCGATGCGATCGCGTGCGCTGAAGTGCTGACGCAGGCTGTTCTGCAAACCCGCTTGGGCATTGCGCGACTTGGAGACGAAACTGGGTACGTGCAGCCTCCACAGCGACGGCAGTTGCGCGCTGCGGGCGCTACACGATACTCCGAGAAATTGTCGATGGCGGGCAACTCGAATGGTCCACTAGCCGGTCATATACTGGTGTGCACCGGCGATTTCGCGATGGGCGAAGCTGAGCTGGTGAAGCTGGCGGCCAGTGTCGGATGCGACGTCGAGGACAGATTCTCCAAGAGAACGACCATGCTGGTTGTCGGCACGCGCGATCCGGCGCAATTCAATGGCAAGATCAAGAGTAACAAGCTCCTCGCGGCCGAAGCGGCAGTCGCCAAAGGGCGCAAGGTTGATATCCTCAGCGAAGCCGAGTTTGTCGCCGTTGCCCGGGGCAGCCGCGCGGCTTAGGCGCTGAGCACCGCGCGAGAGCAAACGCCTCAGCGGGGGAGGCGGGCGAGTTCGTCGGCGACGACGTCGACGGCCGTTTCTAGGTCATCGCGCGTGTGGGCGCTGGTAATGAAGAAACGCAGGCGCGCCGCCTTCAGGGGTACGGCGGGATAGATGATCGGCAGCACGTTGATGCCGCGGGCAAGCATTCGGTCGGTCATACGCCCAGCCTTGATGATGTCGCCGACCATGATGGGGACGATGGCGTATCCTTCGCTTGTGACGGTATCCAATCCGCGGGCCTTGGCCGCAGCGAGGAATGCAGCGCCGTTAGCGCGCACGCGCGCCACCCTCTCGGGCTCGGCCTTCATGACGCCGAGAGCAGCCAAAGCCGCCGCGGCCACCGGCGGCGACATGCCGACGGAATACACCTGCCCGCTGGACCGAAACTTCAGCGTCTCGACCAGCTCGTGGCTGCCAGCAATGTAGCCGCCGCAGCCGGCGAGCGCCTTGCTGAGCGTACCCATCCAGATGTCGACGCGCTTGGGGCTGAT